>JAJDAI010000804.1 GCA_029261955.1 Deltaproteobacteria bacterium
GCGCCGCGCTGCTGGGCTTCCCTCAGCGCCAGCACGTTGCCGAGGTAGGACCCCGACTTCACGTGGGCGGGCACGCCGTCCACCTTGCCGAACCGGGCGCGGACGACGGGCACGCCGGCGGCGTAGAGCGCGGGGTCCGGGGGCGAGAGCGGGCGCAGCAGGATCACGAGGCGCGGGTGCTGGGGCTCGGGCAGGCGCAGGCCGCTGCCGCCGTCGCCGCGGGTGACCATGATGCGCAGCGAGGCGTCCCCCGCCCAGGCGGCGAGCAGCTGCTCGATCGCGGCCGACAGCTCGACGTCGGACCAGGGCACCGGCAGGAAGAGCTCCTGGGCAGAGCGGCGCAGGCGGTCCAGGTGATCGCCCAGGAGCAACGGGCGGCCGCCGTAGGTGCGCACGGTGTCGAAGACGGAGTCGGCGAGGAGGAAGCCGCGATCGGTGACGGGCACGGTCGCCTGATCCAGCGGGACGATCTGCCCGCCCACGTAGGCGAGGCCGCTAGCCATCCTCACGAACGAGGGCCTTGAAGAGCGGGCGGATGGGCTGACCGGCGGCGCTGCCCACGGCCTCCAACCAGCGGCTGCCGTCCGCCGCGACCGTGAGGGGGCGCGCGTTCCAGCCGAAGGGGTCGTTGGAGTGGCTCGCTTCGAAGGTCGCCTTCACGCCGAGGGCGTCGGCGAGGGCCTCGACCGCGTCGCGCTCGTACCAGTCCTCGGACACCACGTTCCAGATGGGGCCGGGCTCCGGCGTGCCCTTCGGGGGGGCGCCGGCGATGGCCAGGGCCAGGGTGTTGACGACATCATCGAGGGACACGAGGCCCAGGTGGTGGCCTCGCTCGCCCACCAGCGGGTAGGGCTCCCCCGCGCGGAGCCGCGCGACGGTGGACGGGATCCACGCGCCGGGGCGCAGGTCCGGGCCGACGACCATGCCGATGCGCAGCGTCCAGAGCTCCATGCGGGGCTCGGCGAGCAGCGCCTGGAGGCGGGCCGCGTCCTCCGCCCACTTCTTGGCGAACGCGTAGGCCAGGGGGCGGGCGTGCACGCGCCGCGAGGTCTCCGTCAACAGCGCGTCGACGTCCGTGCCGGGCTCGTAGACGGACGTGCTCGACGCCAGCACCACGCGCTTGACCCCGGCGCGCTTGGCCGCGTCGCAGAGGAACATCGTGGCGGCTGCCGTGCCCCGGAAGTGGCCCGTCGCGTCGTTGGGCGCGCCGCGGTGAGCGGCGAGGTGCACGAGCACGTCGGTCCCCTCGGGGATCGCGTTGCGCGCGGCGTGCTCGTCCTGAAGATCAGCCTCGCGAAACGAGACGGGAAGCGCCTGCGCCCCGGCATCTGTGCGGCCGACGGCCGTCCAGGTTCGGGGGTCGCCGAGGCGGCGGCAAAGGGCGCGACCGATGAAGCCGGTGGCGCCCGTAACGACGATTCGTAGGCCCTGCATGAGGCCGCCGGGTATAGCAGATGCGGGGGGCAGAACGCGTGGGCGCGCGGGGGCCCGCGGGCGGGATCCCTGGCCCCGCCCCCCCAGAACACCCCCAGCGATCAGTTCGGCAGGAGCGTGCCGGCGGTGCGTTCGCGGCTCTGGCGCTGGATGCGGTCGAGGTAGGCGTCCGCGAAGTCGATGCGCAGATTCACCCAGAGCGGCAGGTGGTCGCTGAGCTGGAAGGTCCGCCACTCCCAGTAGCAGTCGAACAGCTCGTCCTCGTCGGCGAGCCTGGCCTCCCAGGTGTCGATCTTCGTCCGGGCCTTCGCGATGTCGGCCTGGCGCCTCTGCACCGTGGTCTTGGTCTTCGCCCGGTCCCGGCTCCGCTCGAAGCGTCGGATGTCGGCCGCGAGTCGCTTGAGCCGGCGCTGGATGCTGGCCTCGACGGCGGGCCGGTGCTGCTCGAAGGCCTCGCGGTTGTAGAGGCGCTCGAAGAGGTTGAAGGTGCCGTGGTCGCCGATCTCCCCCTGGGGCTCCGCGAACTGGATCCGCCCCTCCTGGGCCTTGAAGGAGATCTGGTCGTAGAACTTCGTCTGGTCGGCGTTGCTGCCCTGCTTGTTGCGGTGCATCTCGAAGCCCTGATCCGCCAGCGCGTCGAAGGTCTTCGCCTCGTAGTCCTCGATGTTGAAGTCCCCGACCAGGATCTGGCTGTCGGAGCTGCGGTCTGCGCGCTTCGACAGGAACTTCGCGACCCGCAGGATCTCCTGGACGCGGCGCTTGTACTTCGAGGACTTCTCGCCGGGGGCCCCGCAGTAGATGTGCACGGTCGAGAAGGTGAAGCGGAACCAGCTGGCCTGGAACACGCAGGAGAAGGGCGTGCGCGCGAACTGGCGGAGGCGCTCCCCGTCGACGACCAGATCGCGGTTCGGCAGCACGATCTCGCCGGCCACGCCCTTGAAGTCGACCTTCTTGGAGTCGTAGATGAAGCCCAGGCGCTCCTTGTTTCCGCCGGGGCCCTCGGTGACGTCCGTGATGATGAACTCATAGGCCGGGTCGAGCAGGCGCATGACGTGCTCCAGGGGAGCGAGGTCCTCGCAGAGTTCCTGCACCGCGCAGACGTCGAAGGCCGAGAGGATCTCCGCAGGATCCGACCGCGCCACGCTGGAGTGGCCGAGGATCGGTCCGTCATCAGGGGTAGCTGATGGTCCCGCTGCCGGTGTCCGTCTCGATGGCCTCGATCGGGCTGCCGTAGACCACCACGTCCCCGCTGCCCGTCACCAGGACCTCGACGACGCCGGACGAGAAGGCGAGCACGTCCCCGCTGCCGCTGCAGGTGATCACGACGTCCTCCGCCAGCAGGTCCGCGGCGTCGAGCGTGCCGCTGCCGCTGTTGAGGTAGTCGGCCACGGGGGCGACGCCGGCCAGGGTCATGTTCCCGCTGCCGGTGACCGAGGCGCGGAGCAGGTCGGCGTCCAGGCCGCGCACGTCGAGGCTGCCGCTGCCGGTGTTGTCGAGGTCGATCGCCCCCCCGACGAGCTCCGCCCCCGGCACGCGCAGGTGGCCGGAGCCGGTGTTGGCGATGGCCTCGATGCCCACGAGCAGATCGTCGGTGTGCATGTCGCCGCTGCCCTCGTTGCGCATGCTGTGCAGCTCCGGCATCTCGATGTCGATCCGGCAGGCCAGCCGGCTGCCCAGGATCTGCTCGTGCCGGACGATGAGCACGTCGTTCTCGACCCGCGACAGGAAGAAGTCCAGCAAGTCGCTGTCGCAGGTGATCAGGACCTCGAAGTCGTCCGCGAGGGTGATCGTCGTGTCGGCGAAGCTGCCGATCGCGACGCCCGTGAAGCCGCTGTGGGCGCGCGCCTCGCTCGCCTCGATCCCGTTGCCCACCACGCAGGCGGAGCAGAGGAGCAGGGTGCACAACAGCAGGCCTCCCTGAGGCAAATGACCCGGTCGGGACGGGGGGACTCGCTCGGAACGACGCATGGCCGGCTCCTCTCGTGCGGCGGGAGACCGCGGTGCCCCCTGGCTTCGCAAGGGCCGTGCCGGGGAATCGCGGCGGGCCGAACAACCGTCATCGAGGGGCCTGGGCGAGTCTCTACACTCGCCGCTTCGTGGGCCCCCACACGCCCGATGAGAGGCTGAATCCAAGATGTCCGAGTCCCTGCTTCCGCGGCTGTGTGCGCGCCTGCTCTTCGCCCTGCTGCTCCTCTGTGGCCTCTCCGCCTGCCCCGAGGTGGACGACGACGACGACTCCGCGGGCGACGACGACGACGCGGTCGACGACGAC
>JAJDAI010000805.1 GCA_029261955.1 Deltaproteobacteria bacterium
GCCCTGCCCCAACCTGGTGGAGCTGGCCGACACGGGCAGCACCTTCCACGCCGAGGACGCGGCAGAGCGGCTCGCGGCGGTGGCGGCACCGAAGAAGAAGGCGCCGGCGCCTCGGAAGAAGACGACGACGGCAAAGAAGAAGGCGCCGGCGAAGAAGAAGGCGGCCGCCTCGAAGGCCAAGAAGGCCTGATCTACTCCTCGGGCGCGCAGACCACGATCTCGTCGAAGCCGAGGGCGGAGGTCTCGGGGCCGGAGATGATGATCTGGTCGAAGGCGACCCAGTCCAGGGTCAGCCAGCCGCGGAAGGCCCAGTCGCCCTCGGGCTGCACGCCCGAGAAGACGTTGCCGGGCGCCACCAGCTCGCCCTCCCACATCAGCTGGACCGCGTAGTCCTGCCAGATGGGGGTGTCGTAGCCGCCGATGGCCAGGGCCACGCCGGTCTGCGGGCGGTCGAAGCGCAAGGACACCTGGGTCGCGGGCACCTCGGCCACGGCGAAGAGCTCGCCCGCGAAGGCGCTGAGCAGGCCGGCTTCCTCGGCGTAGACCATCGAGACGGGCTCGTCGGCCGAGGCGGTGATGTCCACCGTCACCTCGTCCAGCGGATCCTCGGCCTCGCCGCCTTCGAAGCCCACGGCCAGCGGCACCAGCCCGCGCTGGGCGCAGTGCTCCAGCATGAACTGCCGCAGGTCGGCTTCGGAGCCGGGGATGTCGCCGTGGCTGGGGTTCAACCCGCCCTCCACGCCGTCGCAGTTGCCGTCGCCGCCGCCGATGGTGTCGAAGCCCTGCGGGTTCACCGCCGCCGCACCCTCGTCGCAGTCGCCGGAGCAAGGCTGGAAGCCGTCGCCGTCGGCGTCGACCTCGTCCGCGGGCAGGTCGCCGTCGCAGTCGGTGTCCACGCCGTCGCAGACCTCCTCGGCGTCCGGGTTGGCCGCCGGGTCGAGGTCGTCGCAGTCGTCCACGCGGCAGAAGCCGTCGTTGTCCTCGTCCGCGCAGTCGCGGCTGAACGGAGCCTCGTCGGGCTCGGGGCAGGCGATGAGTGAGAGGCTGAACAGCAAGAAGAGGGTGCGCATGACCCCAGTCTAGCAGCGAGGGGAGAGCTCCTTGCGCCGCCGCCGCAGGCCGAGCAGGAGCGGCAGCAGCGGAGCCGCCCCTCCTCCGGCGCTGCAGGAGCAGCCGTCGTAGGTCGTCCCGGTGGGCGTTGAGTCGTCGTCGTCCGCCGCGTCGTCGTCGTTCGCCGTCACGTCGTCGTCGTCCGCCGTCGCGTCGTCGTCGTCCGCCGTCGCGTCGTCGTCGTCCCCCACGACGGCGTCCTCGTCCTCGAGGTAGGCGCCGCAGGCGGGCTCCAGGAGGGCGCCCTCGCGCGCGTGCACCGCGAGGATCCAGGCTCCCGGCCCGAAGCCGACCATGGGCGCGTTGTTGGTGTAGTCGCCGGTCACCGGGTCGAAGGTCTCCCCGATGGCGCCGTAGTTGGCGAGGGACTGCTCGGTCACCCAGTCCAGCAGCTCGTCCGCCAGCGCGGTCTGCCCCACCGCGCGAGCCGCCACCGTGGCGCGGAGGTCGATGACCACCCACTCGTCGCTGTCGTAGTTGCTGCCCCAGGGGGACAGGTCGTGGGCGTCCCAGGCGTCGTCGTTTCGCGAGAAGCCGGGGCCGTCCACCGTCTGGAGGTTCGCGACGAGGGCGTCGACCGTCGCGCTCGCCGAGGGCTGCGCGGGATCGAGCAGGCCGAAGCCCACCGCCTCGAAGACCGCCCCGTCGTAGTAGCCGCCGACAGCCAGCTCCTCGAGGGTCTGGGCCACCACCCCGTCCCCGTCCCGCAGGCGCGCGAGCACCCCCGCCCGGAGCGCCTCGGCCGCAGCCCGGAACTCCGGCCCCCGCGCGTCGCCGCGCGCGTCCGCCAGCTCCGCCGCCTCACACAGGCCCCGCATGGCGGTGATCGAGGTGTAGGCCCACTGCCGCTCCTTGCCGAGCCAGTGCTGTTCCCAGATGGACGAGTCCGCCAGCACGAGCCCATCGGACACGAGCGGCACCAGGAAGCCCGCGACCGCGTCGCGGAGGGTGGCCCAGTGGCTGTCCACGAAGGCGGTGTCGCCGGAGGCGTCGACGTACTCGCCCAGGGCCCAGAGCAGCAGGCCGGCGCCGTCGAACTCGAAGTTGAAGTCCCCGTCCCCCAGCGTGTCGCTCTCTTCGATGCCGAAGCCGTGGTGGCGGCACAGGCTCACCTGGTAGGGCTCGATGGGGTAGGCCGAGAGCTCGTTGTAGCCGCGGTATCGGTCGCTCACGGCCGTGAGCAGGAAGGCCAGGGCGTCCCGGGCCTCGCTGTGCAAGCCGGCGCGGCTCAGCCCCGCGATGGCGTAGGCGGCGTCGCGCGGCCAGGCGTAGGTCCATCGGCCCGGGGGCAAGGACGCGAGCATCGCCCCCTGCGCCTGGTGCTGAACCACCCCCGGCAGGCTGTCCGAGAACATCGAGCGCCGGACCTCCCCGTCCGCCGTGAGCCACTCACGGAGGTGGTACTCGGACTCACGCACCTGGGCCATGCGCAGCACGGCGGCCGAGTGCCGGTAGAGGCGCTCCTCTTCGGCCGTGAGCCCCGCGGGGGGGCTCACGCGCGCTTGAAACTCCGCCCACGTCGTGCGCTCACGGTTCAGCACGGCGAGGGGCTCGTCGGCCCAGGCCTCCAGCTCGCCCACCAGCGTGCTCACGGCGAAGGGGTCGGGGTGGTGGGCCAGGACGAAGCCGGTCCTCACGGTCTGCCCCGGCTCGACGGTGCCCAGCTCCCACTGGAAGTAGGTGACCTGGTCGTCGTGCGTGCCCTGGTCCCCGGTCCGCGCCGCGAGGCTGCCGCTGCCGGTGGCCACCTGGTCGAAGGGGTTCTGCACCCCCGCCGCGGGGTGCCAGGACGTGGTCAGCAGGGGAGCGACGAGCGGCTGCAGGGCGACGACCCCGGCGAAGCCGCGCTCCTCGATCGTGTCCCCGAGCACCACGGTCTCGTTCTCGGCGCCGATCTCCTGCTCCGGCCCCGGCCGTCCTTCACCGAGGTGCAGGTTGTGCAGGCTGTAGGCCGAGAGGTCCGCCAGGGCCTCCGAGCCCGTGTTCTCCACCTCGAGGACCATGGCCAGCGCCGAGCGCTCCAGGCCCCAGGGCGCCCAGGCCCAAGTGGTCGCGCGGAAGCCGGCGCCCTCCTGCACCATCGCGATGAGGTTGGTGCCGCCGCCCACGCCGCCGGCCGTGTTGCCCCAGCCCGAGGCATCGAGGTCCACCGGCAGCTCCGTGAGCCAGGTCGGGTCCCCCGCCACCCGCAGCCCGAAGTAGCTGTCGAAGAGCAGATCCCGGGTGAAGACCGCCTGCGGCTGCGAGCCCGACCACAGCTCCTCCCCCGAGGCGTCCCACTGCGGCTCCTCGGTGGCGAAGAGGTGGTCGCGCAGGTGGTGCACGCGCGCCTGCTGGAGATCGAGGCCCACCGCGCCGTAGCCGTTGGAGCTGGGCAGGTCGTAGAAGGAGCGGTGCGGCTCAGCCGCGTGAGCGACCGTGATCGTCGCACTGAGCGCCAGCAGCAGCCGGATCACGGGAGGCACCGGGCGGTCAGGTCGAAGAAGCTGTCCACCAGCGGGTTGGAGACGCGCGCGGCGACGACGTTCTCGCCGACCACCAGCAGGTCCCCGATGGCCACCGGCTGCACCACGGTGGTGTCGGTGCAGTTCGCGGCCTCGTTGACGCAGCCCTCCTGCTGCCAGTCGCCGCCCCAGTGGCCCACGAAGTCGCCGTTGACCCACAGCCAGACGCCGTCGTCGGACTGCGGCGTGACCTGGACGTCCGCCTCGGTGTCGGCGAGCTCGATCACGGCGCGGTAGGCGCGGTCCGTGGTCTCGGGGATGGCCCCGACGTGAGGCAGCGTCACCGGGCTCCAGCCCTCCTCGTCGAAGCCGGCCTCGTAGAAGTACAGGCCCTCGTAGTCCGAGGGGTCCACGTTCTCCGGGTAGGGCTCGCTGGCCGCCCAGCTCCAGTCCAGCTCCACCCCTTCGCAGGGGTCCACCTGGGCGGAGTCGTCGTCGTTCGCGGGGACCTCCTCGGGGCAACCGAGGAGCAGGGGCAGCAAGAGCAGGATGCGCATGGGCCGAAGCGTACCGCGTCCGTCGCTGGGGCCAAGGGGCAGGGCGACCTCGCCCGGAGGGAGCGGGCCGCCCCACGCGGCTCAGGGGACGTTCACCTCGTCCAGCTGGTCGCTGGCTTCGGTGAACAGGGTGTTCACCTTGTCGCCGAACTGGACGGTGATCGCGATGCAGACCACCGCGATGGCGACCAGGATGATGACGTACTCGGTCATGCCCTGGCCGCGCTGCTTGAAGCCCAGGGTGAAGAGGTTTCGGGGGCGCAGCGACTGGAGGACGGACTTCGTGAGGCTCATGGCAGGCTCCGGGGTGGCTCGGCGGCTCCATGCCGCTGAAGAGAGCTTCCCGCGCGGGTGTTGCCTGCCTGCCTGCCTGCTGGCGTCGGTTTCGCCCAGAACCTGGCGGTCCCGCCACACCCTCCGCGGATGTTGCGGAATGTTGCGAAGCCCGCACCCTCCCGCCATGGGTGTGCACGTTCCTTGTCTTTGCCGTGGACCCGGCCGATCACCCCCTAGAGTTTGTGCATGGCACACACCGTCCTCGTGGTCGAAGACGATCCAAACATCGCCTCCTTGCTCCGCTTCCACCTGCAGCGCGAGGCCTACGACGTGCGCTGCACGGGAGACGGCGACGAGGCGCTCCGGCTCGCCCTGGAGCTGAAGCCCGAGCTCCTCATCCTCGACGTCATGCTGCCCAGCCGCTCGGGCCTGGACGTCTGCCAGGCGATTCGCCGCACCGAGATGACCCAGCCCGCCATCCTCATGGTGAGCGCGCGCATCGACGAGGTGGACGCGGTCATGGGCCTGACCGCCGGCGCCGACGACTACGTGCGCAAGCCCTTTGGCGTGACCGAGCTCATCGCCCGGGTGCGCGCGCTGCTGGCCCGTGAGGCCCGCAAGGCCATCGCGTCCCCCGAGGGCCTCGACCGGGGCCCGCTCAGCTTCGACACACAGCGCCGCCGCGTGGATCTGAACGACGACCGCCTGGACCTCACCCCCACCGAGTTCGACCTGCTCTACTTCCTCGCGCTGCGCCCCGG
>JAJDAI010000806.1 GCA_029261955.1 Deltaproteobacteria bacterium
CGCCGAGTTCGACATGAAGAAGGCCCGCCCGCGTGAGGGCGAGGACGCGGCCGGCTACGACATCGAAGACATCAGCCGCCCCTACAACAGCATCCGCATGGCGACCTTCGGCCAGGAGCACGCGGGCGTGAACTACGAGATCCTCGTCTACCGCAACGACGGTCGGACGGTGGACGCCGTGGAGCACTGGTACAGCGAGATGCTGGCCGACGGCTGGGCCGTCTCCGAGGCCTTCGAGGGCGCCCGCGCGAGCAGCGAAGACCCCGAGCCGGGCCTGCTGTTTGGCAAGGACGGGCGCGAAGCCTTCATCTCGATCCGAGAGGGTGACGGCGAAGTCACCAGCACCATCGTGGTGCACAGCCGCGGCTGAAGCCGCAGGGTGGCTCGCTGAAGCCATCCCCCCCACAACGCGGCACACTCGTCTTGCGGTACACTCCGCGAGGCATGTTCCTGCGATCGGGCATCGGTGCGGCACATGCCCCACGGCCCCACGGAAGGTGAGTCGACGTGAACCGGAAGATCGTCCTGCTCTTCTCCGGAATCCTGGCGCTTCTGGCCGTGGTGCTGATGCAGCTCTACAAGAACAACCTCGCTCGCGAGCTGGGTGTTCACGGCAAGCGTGTCCAGATTCTGGCAGCCAAGACCGACATCGCTGCCTACGCGCAGATCGAGCGCGCGCAGCTGACGGTGCTCGAGTACCCGCAGAACTACCTGCCGCCGCGCTACATGCCGAAGTCGCTGATCGACGACGTCGTGGGCCAGACGACCATGTTCACCGTCAAGAAGGGCCAGCCCCTGCTGACGACGGACCTGGCGTCGACGCAGAGCGAAGCACGCCTGTCCCAGGTCATCACCCCGGAGATGCGCGCGCTCGCGCTGCCGGTGGACAAGGTCAACAGCTTCGGAGGCCTGCTGAGGCCGAAGGACCACGTCGACATCCTGGGCACCTTCCAGAAGCCCGGTGAGGGCGACGTGGAGACCGTGACGCTGCTGCAGAACGTGGCCGTGCTGGCCGTGGGCGGCAAGCTGGGCTCCGGTCGAGACGCCGGCGACGACGGCAAGCGCCGCGGCTCCGGCACCCGCAAGAGCACGGTGACCGCGCTCGTGACGCCCGAAGAGGCGGAGCTGCTGGTCTTCGCGCAGGATCGCGGCAAGCTGAGCCTGACGATGCGAAACGAGACGGACGTGAACACGGAGATGGAGCTGGACGGCAAGAACTTCGCCGACATCTTCCGACCCGAGACGCGTCAGCGCATCCAGATCCGGCGCGACAAGCGCCCCGAACCGGGCATCAACATCAACCAGCCGACCACCGGCAGGCGTGGCCGGCGGAAGTAGCCGGTTCCTCATGAGCAGGGAGAGCAGGTGACCCAGCATTGGCAGCCCACGTCGAAGATCGGCACCGCATTTGCGGTGGCGATCCTCGCAGTTCTGATCTCGACCCCCGCCCTGGCCGCCAAGAAGGTCCAGGAGCTGGTCCTTCGGGTCGGTGAGAGCCGCGAGATCTACCTGGGCAAGATCAAGAACGTGGACGTCGGCAACCCGTCCGTCATCGACGTGCAGAGCAAGGACGACGACAAGATCGTCGTCTTCGGCATCAAGGAGGGTTACTCCTCGCTGACCGTCGGCTCCACCGTCTTCGACGTGAACGTCGTGGGCGACGTGGAGACCCTGCGCAAGGACATCGAGACGCTCCTCATCGACATCCCGGGCGTGGACGTGCTGACCTCGGGTCAGCGGGTCGTCATCGACGGCATCGTCAAGCGGCGCGACGACCACGAGCGAGTCCTTCAGATCATCGAGTCCAACGACAAGCAGGTCTACAGCCTGGTCATCCTGGACGAGCGCGACATCGTGCGGAAGGCGCAGATTCAGCTGCACTTCCAGGTGCTCGAGGTCAACCGCAACCGCGACCACGACATCGGCATCGACTGGTCCGAGGGTCCCTACCAGCTGATCATGGACACGATGGACTGGATCCAGTTCGGTCCGGGCAGCCTGTCGACGATCTCGGCCAGCGGCGCCGCCAGCGGCAGCCGCACCCCCGACGACTGGGTCAACCTGAAGTCGGGCGTCGACGTGCGACGCATCCTGGACAAGGACTTCTTCACGACGGTGTCCGGCGAGACGGTGGAGTTCCACCGCGGCAAGGAGCTCATCTTCGTCGCCGACGGCAACGACCAGAGCGGGGGCGGCAGCCGCTTCCTGGTCAAGCAGGTCGGCCTGGAGGTCGCGGCGCTGCCCGTCATCGACGAGGACGGCGACATCGATCTGAAGATCGAGGTCAGCTTCAGCACGGTGGGCGAGGCCGAGTTCTCCGGCTCCGTGCCCGCCATCAGCACGCAGTACCACAAGGCTCACGTC
The DNA here is from genome assembly GCA_029261955.1 of Deltaproteobacteria bacterium. Classification (GTDB taxonomy): domain Bacteria; phylum Myxococcota_A; class UBA796; order UBA9615; family UBA9615; genus CALCXL01. The sequence continues at coordinate 2,365 of JAJDAI010000806.1, forward strand.
CAGCTGAGGGAAGGGGAGAGCTTCGCGCTGTCCGGCTTCTTCCAGCGCATCAAGGGCCGCGCCATCACCGGAATCCCCGGCCTCAAGGACATCCCCGGCCTCGGCGTGCTCTTCGGCAGCCGCTCCTGGCAGAAGGGTGAGACCGACGGGATCATCGTCCTGACGCCCGTGCTCCTCGATCCCGACCGGCGCTCCATGCGCAAGCAGATCAAGGAGACCCTCGACGTCTACGACGCTGCCGACGTGAAGTGGTAGCCCGACCGTGATTCGAGTCGTCTACCGGGACCCGGAGAGTCAGCGAGAGATCGCGACGGACTTCGATCAGGAGCACATCCGCGTCGGCCGCGAAGGCGGCAACGAGATGGTGCTGCCCTACATGGAGGTCTCGCGCTACCACGCCGAGCTCTTCGTCGGCCCCAACGCCGTGACGGTCACCGACCGCTCCACCAACGGGACCTTCGTCAACGGCGAGCGCGTCTTCGGCAAGCAGATCCTGAACCTCAACGACCGCATCGGCATCGGCAACTGCGTGCTGACGGTCTACACCGAGGAGCAGCTCCGCGAGGCCCACGAGCAGCAGCAGGCCTACTACGCCCAGCAGGAGGCGGCCCAACAGCAACAGCAGCAGTACCCCGCGGAGTACTACCAGGAGGCCGCGCACGATCAGGCCTACGTCGAGCAGGCCAACGCGCTGGTGCCCGCCGGCCAGGACGCCTACGCGCATCAGCAGCAGGTCGGCGAGGTGGACGCCCACGGCAACCCGGTGCCGCCGGCGGCCCAGGTGGTGGTGCCCGGCGCGATGTCGTCCGCGCCGGTCGACCTCAAGCGGCGCATCCACCGGCGCCTGCTCCAGTACATGGACCTGAAGACCCTGGACATGGGTGCGGTTCAGGAGGAGGAGCTGCGGGCCCGCGCGCGCAACCTGCTCATCGACATCATCGGTGAGCTCGAAGCGGACATCGACCACAACGTCGACCGCGAGATGCTGATCAAGGAAGTGCTGGACGAGGCCCTGGGTCTCGGGCCGCTGGAGGACCTGCTCGAGGACGAGAGCGTCACCGAGATCATGGTCGTCAACCGCGAGCACATCTACGTCGAGCGCAACGGCCGCATCGAGTACACCGGCAAGACCTTCACCACCCACGAGGCGGTGCTTGCGGTCATCGAGCGCATCATCACGCCGCTCGGTCGACGGATCGACGAGTCCTCACCGCTGGTGGATGCCCGCCTCAAGGACGGCTCCCGCGTCAACGCGATCATCCCGCCCCTGGCGATCAAGGGCCCCTGCATCACGATCCGGAAGTTCGGCAAGACGTCGCTGACGATCGAGGACCTGATCAACTGGGGCTCGATCACGCCGCCCATCGCGTCCTTCCTCGAGAAGTGCGTGCGCGGGCACATGAACATCTTCATCAGCGGCGGCACCGGCTCGGGCAAGACGACCCTGCTCAACTGCATGGCGTCGTTCATCCCGAACACCGAACGCATCATCACCATCGAGGACGCGGCCGAGCTGAGGCTGCCCCAGGATCACGTCGTCTCCCTGGAGACGAAGCCGGCCAACCTCGAGGGCAAGGGCGAGTACACCATCCGCGAGCTGGTTCGAAACTCCCTGCGCATGCGGCCCGACCGCATCGTCGTCGGTGAGTGCCGTGGCGGCGAAGCCTTGGACATGCTCCAGGCCATGAACACCGGCCACGACGGCAGCCTGACCACGGGCCACGCGAACTCGCCGACCGACATGCTGGCGCGCCTCGAGACGATGGTCCTGATGGCGGGCATGGATCTGCCGGTTCGGGCCATCCGTGAGCAGATCGCGGCGGCGCTGCACGTCGTCGTCCAGCAGTCCCGCTTCCCGGACGGCACCCGCCGCGTGACTCACGTCAGCGAGGTCGTCGGCCTCGACGTGGACGGCCGGATCATCCTCGAGGACATCTTCAAGTTCCAGCCCCGCGGCCACGACGCCGACGGCAAGGTGCAGGGCGAGATCATCATGACCGGGTACATCCCGAGCTTCGTGCCGGATCTCATCAACAAGGGCCTGATCGAGGACGGCGGCTTCCTCTAGGGAGCCCGGAAAGGCGCGTGATGAGCAGTTCCCTTGCCCTGTTCACCCTCGCGATCGCCGCGATCGTGTTCCTGATCGCGTGGTTCAACGGGCCCGAGGTCATCAAGGGTTGGAAGCGCTTCGAGCGCAGCTACCTGGAGCGCCTGCACCGCGCCCTCGACGCGATCTACTCGCGCACGAACCCCAAGCGCTTCTTCTACATCCACGTCTTCGCGGTCGTGCTCGCCTTCCTCGTGGTGTCCTCGCTCATCGGCTGGATCAACGGGCTGGTCATCGCCGGCATCGGCGGCGTGCTGCCCTGGATGGGCCTGAGCCGGCGCCTCCGCCAGCGCCGCTCCGACATGGAGGAGCAGCTGCCCGACGCGCTGATCTCCATGTCCAACTCGCTCCGCGCGGGCCTCACGCTGCCGCAGTCCATGGGCATCCTGGTCGACAACACGAACGCGCCCATCAACGAGGAGTTCGGCCTGCTGCTCAAGGAGCACCGGCTCGGCCTGACCCTCGATGAGGCGATGACCAACATGTCCGAGCGCATGGTCAGCAAGAACCTGGACCTGGTGGTCACCAGCATCCAGGTCGCGCGCGTCGCGGGTGGCAACCTGCCCCAGGTCTTCGAGGACACCGCGACCGCCATCCGCGAGATCGCGCGCCTCGAGTCGAAGATCCAGACCATGACGGCCCAGGGCCGCTTGCAGGCCTGGGTGCTCGGCAGCCTGCCCGTCGGCATGGCCTTCATGATCTACAAGGTCGATCCGACGATGATCAACCCGCTGTGGGAAGACCCCATCGGCTGGGTGATCCTCTTCTTCGTGGCCGTCTTCGAAATCGTGGGCGTCTTCATGATCCGCAAGATCCTCACGGTGGACGTCTAGCGATGTACATCCCGTCCGTGGTCTTCGCGAGCCTCGCGCTGCTGGTCATCGCCGCCGCCACGATGCTGTTCGGCGTCGGCTTCTTCCCGGATGAGACCTACAAGGGCCCGCGGCCCGAGCGCGGCTACCTGGCCAACAAGCGCAACCAGCTCATCGCGACCTCGCCCGCCTACCGGGTGCTCAACAAGACGCTGATGGTCTTCGCCTACTGGGCGGAGAAGATGCCGCTGGGCAACTTCCGCAAGATGCTGAGCCTGCGCCTCGCGCGCTCGGGCTACATGGGCGGCTTCACGGCCGACGAGTTCATGGCCTTCTGCGTCGTCGCGGCGCTCTTCTTCTCGGGCCTGGCCTTCTTCTTCAACACCTCGGTGACGGGCGAGGCGCGGCTGCCGCTGTGCTTCGTGGCCGGCATGTTCGGCTCCTACTTCCCGGTCATGTACCTGGACGAGCAGGTCATCCGTCGGCTCACCCAGATCAACCGCGACCTGCCCTACATGCTCGACGTGCTCGCCCTGAGCGTCGGCGCCGGCCTGGACTTCAACTCCAGCCTCGAGCGCATCGTCACCAAGGACACGACGAAGAGCCCGCTGGTCGAGGAGATGCGCTACGTGCTCCAGGAGGTCAAGCTCGGCACCACGCGGCGCGAGGCCCTGCTGAACCTCAAGGAGCGCGTGCCCAGCGACTACATCTCGGGGCTGGTGAGCTCGGTGGTGCAGGCGGAGCAGATGGGCACACCGCTCACGAACATCCTGCGCATCCAGGCCGCCGCGATCCGCTTGAAGCGGAGCCAGCGCGCAGAGAAGCTGGCCGGCGAGGCGCCGGTCAAGCTCATCATGCCGCTGCTCTTCATCGTGGGCGCCGTGCTGCTGACCCTCTTCGGCGCGCTGATCATCCGCGCCGTCCGCGGTGAGCTCTTCTGAGGGACGCAGTGGGGCGGCGCGAAAAGGCAGCCCGAAGACGCTAAGGTGGGGACTTGCCGGACCGGCTGGCGGGCCGGCGGTTTGCGGAGCTGATGGCACAGAAAGTTCAGATCGAGGTCCTCGCCGGCCCAAACGTCGGTGAGTCCTACGAGTTCGACCAGGACACGATCCTGGTCGGGCGTGGTTCGTCGTGCCAGATGCAGCTCGCCAGCCCCCACGTCTCGCGGCAGCAGTGCGAGCTGACGGTCCAGGGTGATCAGCTCATCCTCGAGAACCTCGGCTCGGTCAACGGGACCTACCTCAACGACCGCCCCATCGATCGCGTCTCCGTGCAGGACGGGGACCTGATCACCTTCTGCGACGTGGCGCTCCGGATCCGCCTGCCGCGCCCCGGCGCCGCGCAGGCCGACCCCGACAAGACCGTCGCCTTCGCGCGCGGCCAGGCCGCCCCCGGCGCTGGCCCCGGGGCGCCCCCCGGGCCCCCCCCGCCG
>JAJDAI010000807.1 GCA_029261955.1 Deltaproteobacteria bacterium
CATCCTCAAGAACAACCAGGGCACCTTCGAGGCGCTCGAGGGCACCGGCATCGAGACCCCCAACTGGACCAACGGGGTCGGCATCGTCGACTTCGACCTCGACGGCTGCCTCGACGTCATCGCGTCCAGCCGCCGGGTCGACGGGCTCCAGGTCTTCCACAACAAGTGTGAGACGGGGAACCACTACCTGCAGCTGAAGCTCGAGGGCACGGACTCGAACCGAGACGCCATCGGCGCGGTCGCCATCGCCAGCGTCAACGGCCTGGAGCTCCGCGAGGAGGTCACCGCCGGCAGCACCTCGGCCCACAGCTCGCGCTGGAAGGTCCTGCACTTCGGCCTGGCGGGGGCGACGGTGGTCCCGTCCATCGAGATCACCTGGCCCAGCGGCCTGGTCGAGACGCTGACCAACGTCGACGCGGACCAGCTCATCACAGTCATCGAAGGCCAGAACCGCTAGATGGACGCCCCGCCGTCAGGCGCGCGGGTGCTCCCGTTCCTGCTGGTGGTGCTCGCCTCCTGCACGCAGCTCGCGGACGACGACGGCGCCCCCGCGGCGGACGACGACGACAGCTCCCAGGCGGACGACGACGACAGCTCCGAGGCGGCGCCGCCAGAGGGCCTGCCCGATCGCCTGGCCGACTTCTGGCGCGCCTGCGAGCAGGAGCCGACGATCCCCCCGGGCACCGGCTACGACGGCTTGCTCACCGACACTCACGTGCACACCAACGTCGCCCAGGACCCGCTGGCCTTCGCCCTGGCGCTGCTGGGCGAGATGAACGCCACCGGTGTCGACCGCGTGGTCGTGCAGAGCGACCACTTCGCGCCCCCGAGCTCGCGCCGGAAGCTCGACCTGGGCTGGGCCGAGCTGCTGCCCTGGTGCGGGCGTGTCGAGTTCCTGGTGGGCGCCTTCGACCCCGAGGATCCCGATGCGCCGGCCTACGTCGCGGAGCGGCTGGACGCGGCGCCCTACGCTGGCGTCGGCGAGCTCGACATCCGGCACGTCTCCGGGCAGCTCAGCGCCGACCCCGACGCCGGGCCGCTGCTGCTCATCTACGCCGACCTCGTCGCGCGGGGCCTCAGCGTGCACCTCCAGGCGTCTGCTGGGCCCTTCGAGCCGCTCTTCGACGCCCAGGTCCAGGTGATGCGGACCCACCCCGAGCTGCCCTTCGCCTGGCTGGGCTGCACCGGCCTGAGCCTGCCCGACGATCTGCCGCACGTGTCCTGCACCCTGGTCCCCGGGGGGAACGCGCTGTGGCCGCCTGATCCGGTCGCGGCCGCCGAGCTCCTCTCCAGCGGCATCATCGGCTCGGACATGGCACCCGAGGGCTTCCCGACCCAGGCCGGGCCGCTGCTCGGCTGGGACTCCTTCGCCGAGGCGATGCTGGACGCGCGGGCCGAGCTGGGGGAGCGGGACCTGCCCGACGAGGTGAAGTACGCCTTCGCACGCGGGAACTTCGACCGGACCTGGCCGGACCGGCGGTAGGCCCTACTGCACCACGAGGTGCACCTGGTCCTTCGCCAGCGGGCCGAGCCCCTGCACCTGGCCGTCGGGCCAGCGGACCTCGACGGACGCCACGTCCTCGCCGCGCAGGCCGAAGTGCAGGTCCAGGCCCCCTCCGACGCCGATGGAGGAGCCTGCCTTCACCTCGCGCATCAGGAGCATCCCGTCGCTGCGCTCCACGGTGACGCGGGCGCCGATGGCGTCGCGGTTGCTGGCCCCGCTGCCCACGAGGCGCAGCTCGAGCCAGCCCCCTGGGGTCTGCTCCCCGTTCACGTTCCGGTACAGCCGGTAGTCCTGGTCCCGGTTGCCCACGACGAGGTCCACGAGGCCGTCGTGGTCGTAGTCCGCCGCGCCGACGCAGACCGTGAAGGAGTCGCTGTCGGCGCCGGCCCCGCCGACGTTCGTGAAGGTGCCGTCGGTGTCGTTCATCCAGAGCCGGTTGCCGTGGTCGTCGGAGCCGAGCGCGTCGCCCGAGGCCGTGAACAGGTCCAGCCAGCCGTCGTTGTCGAAGTCCGCGAAGACGAGGCCCCACTGGTAGCTGGCGTCGTCGAAGCCGGCGGCGAGGCTCACGTCCACGAAGGAGCCGCCCCAGTTCTGGAGCAGCCAGGGGGGGCCGCGGTCGGTCATCGCGACGTCCAGGTCGCCGTCGTTGTCGTAGTCGCCGGTGGCCATGCCCATGGCGTCCAGGCGCACGTCCGCGCCGACCTCCGCCGAGGCGTCCGTGAAGCACCAGCCACCGCAGCCCGGGCCGTCGTTGCGCCAGAGCATGTTGCGCCGCGGCTGCTGGGTCTCCGAGTCGGGGACGGCCGTGCCCTTGTCGTTGGCGAGGTAGAGGTCCAGGTCCGCGTCGTCGTCGAAGTCGAACCAGGTGGCGGTGAAGCCCGCGCCTGTCGTGTGGATGGTGCCCCGCTGGGCCGTCTCGTCGGAGAAGGCCAGCCCGTCGTGGCGGTAGAGCCGGTCGCGGCTGCCCTCGAAGTCGTCGCCGTCGGGGCAGACCGAGCAGGCGTAGTTGGCGACGTACAGGTCGAGCAGCCCATCCCCGTCGTAGTCGCCCCAGGACGCGGTCTGGCCGCGCCCGGCGTCGGCCACCCCCAGGTCCACCTCCACGAAGGTGCCCGCGTCGTTGCGCAGCAGGCTGTTGGGGCCGATGGCGGTGACGTAGAGGTCCGGGTCGCCGTCGTTGTCGTA
>JAJDAI010000808.1 GCA_029261955.1 Deltaproteobacteria bacterium
AGCACCCGTCGGTCGCCCCGGCCACGCGTCCGAAGTCCCCGGCGACCCGCCGAGCGACGCCCGGGGGCGCGCCCCAGATCGAGGCGCCCAGAACCGCCGTCGGCCACCCGCAGGACCGCTCCCCAGAGCAGCCGCTGCCGCCCGACACGGGCGCCGAGCAGCCTCCGCAGGCCACGGTCCCCCCTGCCGCTGAAGCGCCCCGGTCGCGCGCCCCCCGCCAGGAGAGCGACCGCGGCGAGGCGCCCTGGATGGTCCGCCGCGGCCACGTGCGGCCTGCGGCCCCCGAGAGCTCCCCGCAGACGCGCGGGCCGGCAGCCCGGAGGGGCGAGCCGTCGTCGCCCCGGGTCCCGAGCGAGCCCGATTCGAGCGGGTCGGGCGGCGCCGAGGCCCCCGCGCAGCCGCAGCCCCCGGTCCGGAGCCAGTCGCCCCAGCTCACGCCGTCCGAGTCCCAGCCGGCCCCGAGGCGGGCGGCCAGCACCGCACCCGAGGCCCCCCGCGCGGACGACACACCGCACCGACCCACCGAGCCGCTGCGCGCGGCGGCAGGCGAGCAGCCCCCCACGTCGACCAGGAACAAGGCGAGCGACCAGTCTCCGACCAGTCGTCCTGATGCGCCGGTCCAGAACACCCCACAGACCCCGCAAGCCCCGGACGCCCCGGACGCCCCGAAGCAGCGTGAGCACCTCGCCACGCCGCCCCGGCCCGCGACCCCTCCGCCCCCCCCGGCCGAGCCCTCCAGCGCCCAGCCCTCCACCGCCCGGCCCTCCACCCCGACGCCCCAGGCCGAGGCCCCGCAAGCCCCGCAAGCCCCGCAAGCCCCCCGAACCCACCAGAGCGCCCAAAGCGAGCCGAGCCAGCAGCGCCTGCGGGTCGACACCGAAGCTCCGCCCTCGCCCGGCGCCCCCCAGGCCCGCGAGCCCTCGACCGGCTCCTGGTCGGCCACCCGCGCCGAGCAGCCGGCGCCCGCGCAGACCAGCCTCCCCTCCCCCGAGGCTGGCCCGGTCCCGCAAGCACCCAGCGCCCCCTCTGCCCCGCTCCCCCCGACCTCCACCCATCGGCCCCACCAGGCCGTCCCGCCTCAGCCCCCCGCCCGGCCGGCCGCCCCGCCCCCGTCCTCCTCCGCGCCCCCGAAGACCATCCGCTGGACCGCCCCCGGCTACACGCCTCGCGACGAGCCCCCCGCGCCCCCGCAACCGCCCCACAGCCAGGCCCGCCCCGGCGAGCCCCCGCTCGACCCCGCGGCCGCTTCTCCCTGGTCCACGAGCGCGCCGCTCCACGAGCAGTCCCCCGACACAGCCCCGACCGACGCCGAGCAGCCCGCGGGCCGCTCCACCTCCCCCCGCAGTCCGCAGACCCCACCCCACGGCCGCCCGCAGGCGCCCGGCACGGGCCGGCGCACCTCGACGCCGCCCCCCTCCTCACCGCGGTGGACCGCCTCCGGCCGCCGGCCCCAGCCTCCACCGACCCCCGAACCCCAAGCCCCACCCCCGCCCCGCTCCGACCGCCCCCGGCCCCCCCGCCGCGTCGCGCACGCCATCCAGGGACTCGACCCCGAGCGCCGAGCCTGGGTCAGCAGCGTGGACGAGGTGCTCGGCGAGGCGGCGGCGCTCGCCCTGGCCGAGGCGATCACGCTGCGCCCCCCGGACGCCGCCTTCGTGGTCGCCGACGAGCCCGCAGACCTCCCCGATCCCGCACAGCTCCCGCCCCCCGGCGCCCTCCTTCAGGAGGCGCTGGCGGTCATGACCACGCCGACCCCCGAGGGCCGCGCGCTGCTGGACGACGTCCGGCGCGAGCTGAACCGCCTGGCGGCCCTCGACCGAACAAGGGCGATCGCATGAGCTGGCCCCGCATCACGTCCGTCCTGGCCGCCAGCTGGCTCCTCCTGTTGGCCCCCCAGACCCACGCCGAAACCACCGCCGACGCGGAGGCCGAAGCGCGCCTCGAGGACCGCCAGGGCGGCACGCCCGCACGCGTCGTGGTCGTCGGCTTCGCCGATCAAGGGACCGGCGAGGGCGACGTGAACTGCCCCGCCGAGGAGGTCGACCTGGGCCTGCCCTGCGTCGAGCGCGTGCTCTACGGCGTGCCCGACGACGCCGGCGACGCCGATGGCTTCTCCTCCACCCCGCTGCGCCCCGAAGAGCACGCCCTGGCCGGCCCGCTGAGGTTCTGGACGCTGTCCGACATCGCCTTCCGCACCGCCGCCGACCCCAGCGACGCCAGCGCCGCGGTCGACGTCGGCCTCTGGGAGCGCGGCGCCACGCGCCTGCCGGCCGGCGAGTCCCTCTGGCGCGCCCACGAGCTGCCCATCGGCCGCCAGGGCCGCCGAGCCAGCGTGCCGGACCTGGATCTCTGGCTGCCGCAGGCCGCCCACGGGGAGCCCATCTGCCGCGACCTCGTCTTCGACGGCGAGGTGGAGCGCGGCCTGACGCCGCCCTCGACCCGCATCTGCGTGGACGGCTTCGTCTCCGACTTCGGCACGACGCTGAACCAGCCCATCCCCGGTGACCTGTTCCGCCACGGCCAGCCCGAGGGCGCCAGCGCGGCCGGCACCAGCGCGGGCTCGGAGCAGCTCCTGAGCGAGTACCTCTACGTCTCCGGCCTGGGCACCGCCCCGCCCTGGAGCAACGCCACCAGCCGGACCGGCGTCGAGCGCGGGCCCTTCCAGCTGCTCAAGCCCAAGGGCGTGCCCGTGCGCGAGCGCTTCGTCGTGCCGCCCCGCCTCGTCGATCCCGGCTGGACGGGGCCCGACTGGTGGATCCGCAAGCTCGACTCCAGCTACGTCTACCGGATGCTCACGGCCGGCACGGCCCGCTTCGCCCAGGAGGTCGGCGCGCAGGTGCTCAG
>JAJDAI010000809.1 GCA_029261955.1 Deltaproteobacteria bacterium
CATCCGCTCGGCGCTGATCGGCGCGGGCCTCAGCGAGGCGATCCACTTCTCCTTCATCGACCCGGACTGGGTCGCCCGGCTCGGCGTCGCGGACGACCACCCCTGGCGCACCCAGGCCGTGAAGGTCGCCAACCCCCTCTCCGAGGTGGGCGGCATCCTGCGGCCGACGCTGATCCCCTCGCTCCTGAACAACGTGGCCCGCAACCGCGCCATGGGCGCGCCCGACCTGCGGCTCTACGAGCTGCGCACGGCGTTCTTGGCCCGTGAGGGCGGCGTCGCCGAGATCCTGAGCGGCGACGGGACCCGCCCGCTGCACCGGACGCCCGCCATCGAGCGGCGCACCCTCTCGGGTGTGCTCGTGGGCCGGCGGCATGCCCCCGGCTGGGGAAGCCCGGACGAGTCGGTCGACCTCTTCGACCTGCGCGGCGTGCTCGACGCGGTCGGCGCGGTCGTGGGCTGGCAGGGCTGGGCCTGGACGGACGGGGGCGCGCCCGCCTTCCTCGATCCCAAGGAGTCGGCCAGCCTCCAGGGCCTGGGTGGCCGCGGCTCCGCCGGCTGGATGGGCCGCATCTCCGCTTCGGTGCTGCGGGCCTTCGACATCGACGTGGTGGTCTACGCCTTCGAGATCGATCTCGACCGGCTGAAGCCCAAGAAGAGCAAGCCCACGACCTTTCAGCCTTTCTCGCGCTTCCCGATGGTCGAGCGGGACCTGGCTTTCGTGGTGCCCGATGCTGTCTCTGCAGATACGGTGCTGGGCATCGCTGAGAAGACGGCCCGCAAGGGGATGAAGGCGGCGCTGCTGGGTGTCGACATCTTCGATGTGTACCGCGGCAAGGGGATTCCGGATGGCACGCGCAGCCTCGCGCTTCGCTTCCGATTCCGGGATCTTGCACGCACGCTCGCGGACAAGGACATCGATCCCGTGATGGCTCGGGTCGAGCAGCAGGTCTGCGCTCGCGACGGCGTGGTTCTTCGCGCGTGATTCCGAGGGCTTCAAGTCGCGAAAACCGCTGGTAGGATGCCGCGTTCCATGGTCACCCTTCGACTTTCGCTGGTGCTCCTGACCCTCACCCTCTTCGGGTGCGAGGTGGAGCCCACCTACGAGCGCCTCAACGTTGAGGACGACTGCGTGTCGGTCGTTCTCAGCCCCGATGGCGACGACGACGACTCAGCGGGGGACGACGACGACTCGGCCGCCGCGGACGACGGCGTCACCACCATCGATCTGCACGCCGTGCCCGGGTTCTTTGACCGCGACGTCATCGGCTCCGCGTCGGTGACGCCCTCGCGGGGGCCCGCAGTGACCACGGTCTTCAACCTGTCCGTCGTCCTGGTGGACACGCGGACGGAGACCGGCAACCCGGTCGACGTGGTGGACCGGGCGACGCTGCTCGTCGACAACGGCGAAGTGACGCTGAACGAATTCGACTTGGACGAGAGTCCCGCCGACGACGCCCGCTGGGTCATCCAGTTGGGCACGGGCGGGGATGCCACACTCACGCGGCGGACGGATTCGTTGTGTGTCGCGCTATACTCGGAATCCGAATGATTTCCGATGGATGCGAGAGGTAGGCGGGATGACGAAGGCGGACATCATCGAAGCGGTCTACGAGCAGATCGGCTTCTCGAAGAAGGAAGCGGCCGAGGTGGTCGAGCTGGTCTTCGACACGATGAAGGACACGCTCGCCGACGGCGCGAAGATCAAGATCTCGGGCTTCGGGAACTTCGTGGTTCGTGCCAAGCGAGCCCGCGTGGGCCGGAATCCGCAGACGGGTGACGTGATCACCATCTCGGAGCGGCGCGTGCTGACCTTCAAGCCGAGCCAGGTCCTCAAGGACGCGCTGAACGAGGGTCGCAGCGAGTCCTGAGCCAACCGGCTCGACCCGCTCGATTCACCCGGGGGCTTCCGTGCCGACCAAGGCTGCCCAGATCGTCATTCCGGACAAGGTCTTCTTCCGGATCGGAGAGGTCTCCGAGATCACGGGCGTCAAGCCCTACACGCTCCGGTTCTGGGAAGGCGAGTTCGGCCGCCTGAAGCCGAAGAAGAGCAAGAGCGGCCAGCGCCTCTACCGGCGCCCGGACATCGAACTGGTCCTGCGGATCAAGGACCTGCTCTGGAGCCGCAAGTACACGATCGCCGGTGCCCGCACGGCGCTGTCGAAGCCCGACGACGAAGACACGGTGCGGCAGGAGCCGGCCCCGAGCCAGCAGGACGAGGCGCTCCAGGTGAACCTGGAGACCCGCACGCGGGAGCTCGACGTCCGGGCGGCCAGCCTGGAGTCGCAGCAGGCCCGGCTCGACGCCTTGCGCGCCGAACTCGACCGATCGAGCGCCGACGCGGTGCAGACCCGAAGCCAACTCGAGCAAGCCGCGGCGGAGACTGCGCGTGTGCAGTCCGAGCTGGACGAGCGCGCCGCCGCCGCTGCGCGTGTGCAGTCCGAGCTGGACGAGCGCAGCGCGCAGCTGGCCGAGTTGGACGCCCGCACCGCTCGCCTGACCGAGCAGGAAGCCGCCCTGGTCCGTGAGACGGAGGCGCTAGCGAACCGCAGCGCCGCCGCCCGGCAGGCGTCCCGGGTGCACGAGGTCAAGGCCGAAGAGTTGGCCGGACAGGCCAAGATGATGGAGGCGCGCGCCCGGCTGTTCGAGCAGCGCGCCAGCGAAGCGGAGCAGCACCTCGCTCGGGTCCGGGATCGGGAGGTGCGCCTGCACCGAACGCTGATCCAGGTCCGTCGAGCGGTTCTCGACATGCGAGAGAGCCTCCGCCACCAAGAAGACTGACGCGGCCCTGCCGCGACTGAGGATTTCGCATGGCTCAGGTCCCCCGGGGCGCACCCTTCATCGATCTGCTCGCCCCTGCCGGCACCGCTGCGCAGGTGACCGAGCTGCAGACGCGGCTGGACCTCGTGACCGGCGGCGGCTGGCGCGTGATCGCCGACGACGGCACCTTCGAGACCTCCTCCGTGCCGAGCCAGCCCTTGCGCGGCAAGCTCGACCGGGTCTGGCTCTACCGCACGACCCCGATGGCGCAGGGCGAGGACTTCCAGGACGCCGGCTCGCTGGCGCTCGAGTTGGCGCTCATGAGCCAGGCGAAGGTGGCCGCCGCCGGCGTCTACGGCCTGTACGCCTGGGGCCTCGTCGCCTTCGAGGACCTGCGTTGGCTGCACGGGCTGCTGCTGCTCGACTGGCTCTACAACCCGCGGCTCGACGAGCTGGGCGAGGTGGTCGAGGCCCCCGAGCCCGAGACCGCCGCCGCGACCGTCGAGAAGAAGCTCGCCGTCTTCCAGGCCCTCTGGACGCCGGAGAACGCGGTTGAGCTGGGCAAGATGATCCCGCCGGGCGCCGTGCAGCAGGTGGAGAGCCACCAGGTCCTCAGCCTGCTCGGTCCCGGGGGCAGCTTCGACCCCCGCTACTGGCAGAGCCTCGCGATGCAGCTGGTGCTGCCCGCCGTGCGCGCGCACGTGGCGGGAGGGGCCCCCGCGCCGTCCATGTCCGGTGCCCCGGCGTCCCCCGTGCCCCTCGCGCCCCCGGCTGCGCCCGCGCCGCCGCCCCCGCCTTCCGATGGCCTCACGCCGCTCGCCCGGGCCGCGAAGGAGGCCCGCGAGCGGGCCGCGCTCGCGGCTGAGCAGGGCGCGGCCGAGCCCGAGGAGGCCGAGGCCCCCGAGGGAACGCCCATCTCCTGGTCGCAGACCTCGCGTGGCCCGGTGCTCTTCCTGCCCGAGGACCGCTACGACCCGAGCCTGCTCCGGCGACTGCGCAGCGGCAGCACGAACGATCTCGTGCGCAGCGAGCGCCCCGACGGCTCGACCCTGGATGGCTGGATGGAGTCCGGCGCCCCCTTCGTCACGGAGGTCCCCTTCGCCTCGCGCCTGTTCCTGAACGACAAGCCGCTGCACAAGAGCGCGTTCGGCGACAGCCCGGCGGACGCCGCGGGGGCCCGCACGCTCGTGGCGCACTTGCCCCGCGTGTCCCGTGTTCGGGCCGTGCTGGTCGCGCCGGAAGGGGCCCCCCGGGCCCGGGTTCTGGCGTCCTCGGACGTCGAGCTTTCGGCCGACGAGATCCGCGGCGTCGCGGGCATCTGAATCGGCCCCCCGTCAAGCCTGGGTCGAGGGCTTGACAGGGTCTGGGCCGGGGAGCATATTCCCGGCCGCTCGTCTTTTCGGGGCGTAGCGCAGTCTGGTAGCGCACTTGACTGGGGGTCAAGTGGTCGGAGGTTCGAATCCTCTCGCCCCGACCATCGATTGAAGAGCCCGCTCGGAGCGATCCGGGCGGGCTCTTCTCCTTGGCCCTCACTGCCTCCGGAACTCGTCCTTGTTCTCCGCGCAGCGTATGGCTTCGTCCCGCTCGATCAGCCCGTCCCTGAGCGCCGCGTGCAGGGCCTGATCCAGCGTGCGCATGCCGGAGGACGCCCCGGACTGCACGTGGGAGAAGAGGCGCGCCGTGTCGCCGGCCCGGACCATGGCCGAGACCGCGGGCGAACCCACCAGGACCTCGAAGACCGCGACGCGCCCCTGCCGGTCCCGCCGCCGGAGCAGCTGCTGCGCCACGACGCCCCGCAGGGCCGAGGCCAGGGCGGTGCGCGCGCTGTCCCGCTCGTCGTCCGGGAACATGTCCACGATGCGATCCACCGCGCCCGCGGCGCCGTTGCAGTGCACCGTCGCGAAGACCAGCACCCCGCGGTCCGCCGCTTCGATGGTGGCGCGGGTGCTCTCCAGGTCGCGCAGCTCGCCCACGACCAGGACGTCGGGGTCCTGCCTCTTCGCCGCCACCACGCCGCGGGCGAAGGTGGGCGTGTGGGTCGGGACCTCGCGCTGGAGGATCCGGCTCTTGCGCCCGAGGTGCATGTACTCGATGGGCTCCTCGACGGCGATGATGTGGCGCTGCTGGGTCCGGTTCACGCGATCGACCAGGGCGGCCATCGTCGTGGACTTGCCGCAGCCGGTGGGCCCCGCCAGCAGGACCAGGCCCTCGGGCGCGTCGGCCATCCGGGCCACGACCTCGGGCACGCCGAGCTTGTCGCAGGTTCGGATGGCGTCGGGGATCCGCCGGAAGGCCGCGCCGAGGCCCAGGTGGTGGCGGTAGCAGTTGACCCGCAAGCGCGTGCCGTCCTGAAGGGCGTGCCCGAAGTCCAGCTCGCCGTGCTCCTGGAAGGTGCGCCACTGGTCGACGGTGAGCAGCGAGCGCAGCTCGGACTCCAGGGCGATCGGAGGCGAATTCGGCCCGTCGCCGATCGGCTCGAGCACGCCGTCGATGCGCAGCTGCGTGATGGCGCCGTCGGCCACGTGCAGATCGGAGGCGTCCTGGCGGTTCATGGCGGCGAAGAAGGTGTCGAGTGTCGCCACGTCAGCGCCCCTTCCCGAGGACGCCGCGTCGCCGAAGTTCGGCCACGGAGTCCTCGAACCGGTACATGCCGTGGCTTCGACCGGTCTTGATGACGTTCGGGATCATGTGCGTGTTGCCCTCGCGGATCAGGTTGGCGACCGCGGGGGTGTTGAAGAGCAGCTCGATCACGGGGACCAGCCCGCCGTGCACGTGGGGCATCAGCCTCTGGGTCAGGATGCCTCGCAGGGCCTGGGCCAGCATGCTGCGAGCCTGGGGCTGCGTGCCCTTCGGGAAGGTCTTGATCAGGCGGTCGATGGTGGAGGCGACGTCGCGCGTCGGCATCATCCCGAGCACCAGGTGCCCGGTCTCCGCCGCGTTCAGCGCGGCGATGACGACCTCGCGGTTGGAGAGGTCGCCCACGACCATCACGTCGGGATCCTGCCGCAGGGCCGAGCGCAGGCCGGCCGAGTAGGACGCCGAGTCCCGGCCGATCTCGCGTTGCTGGATGCTGGCGCGTCCCGGCGGATGCACGAACTCCACCGGCCGCTCGAGGGTCACGACGTGCAGCGGTCGGGTCTCGTTGATGCGCCGCAGCAGCGCCGCCATGGTGCTGGACTTGCCCGAGGCCGAGGGGCCGGTGATCAGGACCAGTCCCCGTGGGAACTCGACGAGCCGCTCGACCTCGCTCGGCAGGTTCAGGCTGGCCAGCGTGGGCACCTCGTTTCGGATGAGGCGCATCGAGGCCCCCAGTCCTCCGGCCTCCCGGTAGGCGGAGATGCGGAGACGCAAGCCGCTTGCGGGGTTCGACCAGGTGGCCTCGACGTCTCCGCTCTGGGCCAGCTCTTCTTGCTGCTCGGGGGACAGGAGGGTCTCCAACAGGGCCGTGACCTCGTCGTTGTCGAGCGCCTTGTGGCCGTGATCGTCGATCTGCTTCTGGACCCGCACCCAGGGCACGCTGCCCGCCTGCACGTGCAGGTCGCTGCCGCCGCGCTCCAGCGCGTGGGCCAGCAGGCTGCGCAGCATCGGGTGCACGGTCGCCAGGTGGTCGGGGATCTGCTGGGACTCCAGCACGTACTCGACGGTCTCGACCACCCGCCACTCGTTGTCCTCGAAGAGCGACTCCGCGTCGTCCTCCTCGTGGGCCAGCCGGTACTCCGCTGGGATGTCGAAGCCATCCTGGGTCGTGCCCTCGGCCCCGCTGCGGAGCGAGGCCTGGCGCGCCAGCAGGGACTCGAGCTGGCGCTGCCGGAGCAGGCCGAAGCGGCACAGCAGCTCCCCGAGCAGCAGGTGCCGCTCCAGGGTCGCCTGCTCGCGCAGCATGCGATCGAGCTGGTCGCGGGAGATGAAGCCCATCTCCACGGCGATCTCGCCGAGGGGGGCTGGACGCCGGTCGGGGTGGGTGCTCACAGGCGACTCCGGGGGGGGGCAGCAGGTCGAAATTCTACCGGACAGCGCCGCGGCGCGGGCCCTCGAGCGTCGCCGCCGGCCCCGGAGAGCCACAGATCGCGAAGCCCTCGCCGCCGCGGCTCAGGCCTCGTCCCGCGCTCCGACCCCGCCCTTGCGAGGGCAGTCATCGCAGGTCCCGCAGCCCTGCCCGCCGCAGGACCCCGCGAGCGGCCGCCCCCCGAGCAGCACCCCGCCAGCCATCCCGATCATCGCCAGCGCGACCAGCGCCAGCGTGCTGAGCAGCACCGCCATCATCCGGTCCGCCGGGCTGGGAGCTCAGAACTCATCGAAGTACACGTCCTCGGGCGCCACACCCAGCTCGTCGAGCATCTGCCGGCAGGCGGCCATCATCAGCGGCGGCCCGCAGAGGTAGTACTCGACATCGGCCGGGTCGGGGTGCGAGTCCAGGTAGTCCCGCAAGACGACCTCGTGGATGAAGCCGGTCCGCCCCGTCCAGTGGTCCTCGGGCAGCGGTTCGCTCAGGGCGAGGGTCCAGGTGAAGTTGTCGTGCTCGGCCTCCAGCTCGTCGAAGAGCTCGACGTAGAAGGCCTCCCGCAGGCTGCGCGCGCCGTACCAGAAGGTGATGTCGCGGGTGGTCTTCAGGCGGCGGAGCTGGTCGAGGATGTGCGAGCGCATCGGGGCCATGCCCGCGCCGCCGCCGATGAAGAGCATCTCCCGGTCTGTGTCGCGCGCGAAGAACTCCCCGTGTGGCCCCGAGATCGAGACCTCGTCGCCCGGCTTCAGGTCGAAGATCCACGAAGAGACGATGCCGGGCGGGGCCTCCGGCGCCTCTCCCGGCGGCGTCGCGATGCGCACGTTCAGCAGGATCACCCCCTTCTCGTC
>JAJDAI010000810.1 GCA_029261955.1 Deltaproteobacteria bacterium
GGAGCAGCAGGAGGAGGAGCAGGAGTCTCATGGCGTCTCGAGGGTGGCGAGCAGGGTGTCGGCGGCGGGGGTGTCGAGCGGGGCGAGCACCGCGCGGGCTTCGGCGGAGCGGCCCAGGGCGAGCAGGGCCCGGGCGCGGACGAGCTGGTTGGAGGCGCTGGCTGCGCGGCGGCGGCCGAGCACGGCAGCGAGGGCGGCTTCACGGACCTCGTGGGCGCGGGCGGGCTCGGTGTTGGCGAGCAGATCGCCCTTGAGGAGCAGCCACTCGGCCTGCTCGGGGTGCTCGGCGTGCAGGCGGTCGAGCTCGGCGAGGGCCGTGTCGAGAGCGCGAGGGGCCAGGAGCTTCACCCGCTCGAGCCGCAGGACGGTGGCGCCATGCCGCTCGATCCCGCGACGCAGGACCGGGTCGGGGTCCAGCCCCAGGGACGCAGCGAGGCGGGCGCGCCGCAGCTGCAGATCCGGGGTCGAGCGCTCGAGCAGGGCCTGGTCGAGCTGGGCCAGCGCTCCCTTCGGCTCGCTGGACTGGAGCTGATCCGCGAGGAGGAGGTGGGCCTCGGTGGGGCCGTCACCGCCGGTCGATTCGCGCAGCCAGCGCAGGAACTCGCTCTGTTGGCCGCGGTCGCGCGCGAGCTCAGCCCGGCGAAGGGCGAGCAGGCCAGGGTCCGCGTCCGAGCCCCGGTCCAGCGCTTGCTCGGCCTCGTCGTGCCGCTGGGCGCGGCGCAGCAGGTCGGCGTGCTGCAGGTGCAGGTCCGGGTCCTCTTCGAGCAGGAGCCTCAGCTCCACGCGCGCGAGGCGATCGTCCAGGCCGGCATCGGCCAGGGCGAGCGAGGGGATCAGCAGCAGGAGCAGCCAGCGCACGGCGGCAGGATCGCCGAAGCGCCGCCCGCGTGCACGGCTCAGCAGTGCTCGGCGTAGAACGCAGCGATGCGGCCGCGGATCTCGTCCCGTGCGACCCGGAAGCGCTGGAGCTGCTCCTGCTCCGACTCGTCCCCGTGGCCGGCCGGGTCCTCGATGGGCCAGTGCAGCGGCGTGACGCCCGGCACCACGGGGCAGAACTCCTCCGCGCACAGCGTGATGAGGAAGTCCGCGTGCTCGATCGGCACCTCATCCAGGCCCTTGCTGGTGTGGATCGTGAGGTCGATTCCCTCCTCCGCCATGACCGCGATGGCCTGCGGCCGCACGAGCAGGGGGGAGCTGCCCGCGCTGTGGACTTCGACCCCCGCCGGAGCCATCGTGCGGGCCAGCCCTTCAGCCATCTGGCTGCGGGCGGAATTCTGGACGCAGAGGAAGATCACGATCACGGCCGGCTCCGGTCGGTTCGACGGCACGATGGACGAAGCAGCAGCGAGTGAAAAGGGGCCTTGGGCGGTTGTCACCGTCTTGAAACGCCACCGCGCGCTCGGCCTGCTGCTGGCCTGCCAGGCTGCCCTCGTCGCCGCGGTCTTCGGCTCCGCCAGCCCCTGGGCCACCACCCCGCTCGAGTGCCACACCGGCGCCATCGCCCACCTGCTGGTCTCGGAGACCGGCTGGAGCTGGCTGGACCTGTGGCACGGCGCCATGGGCGCCTACCTGATCGCCGGGCTCCAGCTGGTGCCCCTGCACGCGGTGCTCGGCGACGGGCCGCTCGCGGCTGCCCTGATCGCCTGGCTCTGGATGGCCGCGGGCGTGGTGCTCGTCTACGCGCTCTTCGCTCGCCTGGACCGCCGCGTCGCCCTCGCCGCTGCCTTCGCCGCCGCCTTCATGCCCCCGGTGGTCAGCCGCGCCGGCCTGACGACGGGCGACTGGCACTGGACCCAGATGGTCTTCGACTACGCGGCGGTGCTCGTGGCGCTGGAGCTCTGCCGGCGGCCGGGTCTGCGCCGCTGGCTGCTCTTCGGGGCGGTGACGGGCCTGGCCGCCTGCAATTCGCTCGGCTCCGCGCCCTACCTGGTGGTGGCCTGGGCCATCGCGTTGTGGGGCACGCGGGCGAGCTGGGGGCAGGTGTTGGGGGCGGCCGGGGTCGCGCTGCTGATGGCCTTTCCGGCCTGGTGGAAGCTCTTCTTCCACCCGGCCTACGGCGGCGGCGTCGGGCCGGACAAGGTGGGCAGCCGGCTGACCTCGCTCGCGCCGAACCCCCTGAAGCTCGGGCACCTGCTCTCCGACCGCCTGCCGGTTGCGCTGCACCTGGACGACCCGGTGCCCGAGGCCCTGCGCGGGCTGGCGGAAGGCGGGGCGACCCTGTGGGTGGTCGTCGGCTGGTTGGGGGTGCTGGTCGCGGCGAACCTCGCACGCGGCGACGGGCGGGCCGGTCTGCTCGGGAGCCTGCGTTGGCGGCGAGCTCCCTCCCCGCTGTTGATCCCCCTGCCCTTCGTGGCCGTGTTCTGCGCCGCCTACAGCGTGCTCGACGTGCAGATCTGGGCCGCGCCCGAGGCCTTCGACAACGTCCGCCAGCCCTCGCACCGCATGCTGCCGCCGTTGATCTTCGCCCTGGGCCTCGGGGGCAGCGCGGGCTTCGCGATGGTGGCGGGCCTGTTCGCCGGACCGCTCCGCTGGCTCTCCGGGGCGCTCGCGGCCTCGCCGGGCCTGCTCGGACTCGCCTCGATGCTCGCGATGGTGCAGCCCGGCGGCAGCCACAGCGACTTCCGGTCCACCTGCTACGAGCCCATGGGCTTCTTCGCGAGCGAGGGCCTGGGCGATGCGCGGGGCGCGCTGGAGCTCTGCGGGAGCCTCGGGCCTGACGAAGCCGTCGCCGGCTGCCGCGTCGGAGCGGCCTGGGGCGTCGGCTTCTTCGACCTGGACGCGGCCCTCCAGGCTTCGCTGGCCAAGCCGCGTTCCAAGACCCGCGCCGCCCTGGGCATGACCCCCGAGGGCCTCGCCGGCTGCGCGGAGCTCGACCCGGCCCTTCGAGCGTCCTGCCGCCTCGGCGCGGGCTGGTACGTCGGTGTGCGCAACTGGCAGACGGGGCGCTGGCCGCTGGAGGCCTGCTCCGTGCTCGCCGACTCCGAAGACCGGGCCGGCTGCTGGCGCGGCGTCGGCTTTCCCCTGGGCGACCACCTCGCCGCGACGCCCTGGCGCATCGACCTGGCTCTCGCACAGGCTCCCGAGGAGCACCGCAGCGACATCGCGCGGGGCGCCGGCTACGCCATCGGGCGCACCTGGTCCTCCGCCGAGCGGGCGGCCCGGATCTGCGACGAGCTGAGCCTGGCGACGGCCTGCCGGCGCGGGGTGGCGGACGCGCACGGGGCGCGGTGAGGCGGGCGGCCCGGGAGCCCCTCCCGAGTCCTAGCGATAGAAGACGAGGTAGCTGCTCAGCCAGATGTTGCCGTGGTTGTCCGGCTCCCAGCCGTTGAGCGAGGCCCAGTAGGCGAGCTCGTTGGAGCCTTCGAAGTCCAGGTCCGCGGTCACGTCGAACCGGGTGGGCGGCACGTCCAGGCCGGGGCACCAGCCGCCGCGGCCGAGGTACCAGGTGCCGTACTGGTTGGGGACCGCGCCGTCGTCGATCTGCTCGATGCAGCCGTGGTAGTTGTCGGCCTCGGGGTGCTCGCGCACGTGCTCGGTGCCGCCGTTGAGCTGGAAGTGGTGGGCGTGGGGGCAGAACTCGGCGCAGTTCGCGTCGTCGCCGCTGAAGCCGTGTCCGGTGATGAAGGCCACGACCTCGACCTTCACCGTGCCCTCGGGCACGACGAACTTCTTGGGCTGGTGGTTGTCGTTGTAGCCGGCGTTGAAGTTCCCGCCGCCCCAGAGCGGCATGTAGTGGAAGGGCGTCGGGTCGTCCTTGCGGTTCGAGAAGCGCAGCTCGGAGGAGACGAAGTAGTTGTAGGAGGTGTTGAAGCGGAAGCGCGCCGGGCCGCCGCCCTTGAGCATCGCCAGCGAGGGCGTGATGTCCGTCAGCCAGCGCCCGTGGCGGTGGTAGGACGTGATCCAGCGCGCGATCTCGGGACCGCAGGCGCAGCGGCAGGCGCTCCACTCCGCGCCGACGACCGTGCCCTCTTCGTCGGTGACCGCGTTGCAGACCCGGTCCCGCTCCGCGTCCCCACCGTAGGGCGAGGTGCAGTTGCAGGGGACCGTGTCGGCTTCGGTCAGGACCGCGCCGGTGTCGGGGTCGGTGACGCGCGGCTGGCAGTCGGCGGGCGGCGTGTCCGAGGGCTGCTCCGCCTCGCAGATGCTCATGTGGGCCTTGTAGTCCCACTCCCAGCAGTTCTTGTCGAGGCCGCCCTCGCAGCCCATGGTCAGGTCGATCTCCAGGGTGTCGAAGGTGGCCATGGTCTCGGCGTCGGGCAGCTCGACGTCGACCCAGCGGCCGTCCTGCGCGATCTGACGCTCGTCCCACAGCTCGACGGTGTGGTCGGCGGGGTTGTCGCGCAGGAACAGCTCACGCTCGTACTCGTAGTTGAAGTAGCGCCCCATGTGCGCGAACCACCACAGCTCGTTGGGGGCGGAGCCGTCGCTGCTGACGTACTTCGTCAGGCCGACCTCGCGCAGGCGCTGGAAGCGGTCGATGCCGAAGCCGAAGGGGCTCCATCCGTCGCTCGGGCTGCCCTCGTAGGGCCAGCTCTCGAGGATGGAGCGGGGCTGGCCGCTCAGGCCGCTCCGGTGGGTGGTCGCCACGTGCAGCCGCTCGTACCAGTGCTTCGTGCCGTGCTCGGCGCCCGCCGCGTCCAGCTGGGCGAGCGCCGCGTCGATGGCCGAGACCATGTAGGCGTAGTCGGCCTCCCAGGTGTCCGCGGCCGAGACGAAGAAGTAGTGCACGTTGGGCGGGGACCAGCTCAGCAGCTGCACGAGGTCGGACTGCCAGAAGACCTGCGTGTTCGCGTTGAAGTGCTGGATGAAGATGTAGCTGTCCTCGCCGGTCCAGTCGTCGAAGAGCGCGAAGCTGCCGTTGTGGCCCTCGAAGATGAAGTTCCGTGCGACGTGCCAGGGCACGTGGTCGCCGGTCTCATCGTTCCAGGGGTTGATGGGCTCGGCCTCGGTGACGTCGTCGTCGTCCGCCGGGGTGGGATCGTCCGTGGGCTCGGGGTCGGGGTCGGACTCGGCCGGGCAGCCGACCAGGAGCAGGAGCGCGAGCAGGGCAAGCCGGGTCATGGACATCCTCCGCCTCCCTCTTAGCAGCGGCGAGGCGGATCCCGCTGGGATCGGAGCTGCCCGGGGGAGGAGATCAGGCTCGCGGGCCCACGTAGCGGGCTCGGGGGCGGATGAGCCGGCCGGTGCGGCGCTGCTCCCCCACGTGCGCGACCCAGCCGACCACTCGCGAGGCCGCGAAGAGGGTCGTGAAGGAACGGCGGTCGATGCCCAGGGCGTCGAGCAGGACCGCGGTCTGGAACTCGACGTTGGCCCGGATCCTCCGGCCCGGCTTGTGGGCGGTGAGGGCCGCTTCCGCTGCGGCCTCGACGGCGCGGGCGAGCGGGACCCGGCTGCGGGGCAGGGTGGCTGCGGTCCGTTCGAGCACCGCTGCGCGGGGGTCTCGAACGCGGTAGACGCGGTGCCCCATGCCCATGATCCGGTGGCCTGCGGCGAGCTCCGCTTCGACCCAGGCGGGGGCCTGCTCGGGGCGGCCGACCGCGTCGAGCATGTCGAGCACCGGCCCCGGAGCGCCGCCGTGCAGGGGGCCCTTGAGGGCCCCCAGGGCTCCCAGCACCGCCGAGCGCAGATCCGATCCCGTGGACGCGACCACCCGCGCCGCGAAGGTGGACGCGTTGAGCCCGTGGTCCACGACCGTCGCGAGGTAGCTGTCGAGGGCGCGCGCTTCGAGCGGGGAGGGGGAGGCGCCGCGGAGCAGCCGGAGCAGGTCCTCGGCGTGCGGCAGGCTGGGGTCGGGGTCGAGGCTGCGGCGGCCGGCCCAGGCCGCGGCTGCGACTCCGAGGGTTGCCGTGATGGCGATGGGATCCTCGCGGTCGCAGGGCGAGGTCGCGAGGGCCAGCATCAGGGCGTCCATGCCGTCCAGCGAGCGGGGGAGGGGAGGCAGCGCCGCCCAGGCCTCGACGCGGGCTGCGCCCAGGGCGCGGCGGATCGACGCCGCATGGGGGCTGGCGGGGTGCTCCGCCGGGGCGTCGCCCTGGCTGCCCCGGCCGGCGCCCTGGCTCCCGATGCCCTGACTTCGGGCGTCCCGGCCTTCGCCCTGCTCGACCTCGACCCCCGCCGCCTCCCAGAGCCAGGCCGCCGCAGCCTCCAGGCCCGCCTCCGCGACCTCCGCCACCGGCCGGCCCACCATCGCCAGGCGCCCGGCCTCGCCGTCGATCTCCGTCAGCCGCGTCTCGGCCACCACCACGTCTTCCAGTCCTGCGTTCATCGTTTCGTCTCCAGATCGATAGTCGATCGATGTCGATAGGCTCGATTGATCGATTGACGTCGTCAACCTCGATTGATAAATCGAGGTGAAGATGAGCGAACCTCCCTCCGACCTCCTGGACGCCCGCGCCGCCGCTGCCCTGCTCGGGGTGAAGGTGCCCACGCTCTACACCTACGCCTCGCGCGGTTGGCTGGAGCGCGTGCCCGGGCCGGGCGGACGCCGCAGCCTCTACCGGCGGGCCGACATCGATCGGCTCAAGGCCCGACACGACGCCCGCTCGGGCCACGGAGCCGTCGCGGCGGGGGCCTTGCGCTGGGGCGAGCCCGTCGTGGACACACAGCTCACGTCGATCGACGAGCGCGGCCTGCGCTACCGGGGCCGGCCCGTCGTCGAGCTCGCCACCTCCGGCGCGCGCTTCGAGCAGGTCGTGGAGCTGCTGTGGACCGGGGGGCTGCCCGAGGAGCCGCCCGAGTGGCAGGCCCGGGGCCTCGGCGTGCTCCCCGTGGACTTCGCGGCTGCCCTGCCGCCCGGCACCCCCCCGCTCGCGGCGCTGGCGCTGGCGCTGCCTGCCCTCGGCGCCCG
>JAJDAI010000082.1 GCA_029261955.1 Deltaproteobacteria bacterium
GTCGCAGCCTTCGTCGTTGCCGGGGAACACGGCCGGGTTGTCGTCGTCGCAGTCGCCGCCGCAGGGCCGCACCCCGTCGCCGTCATCGTCGGCCTCGTCTGCGGGCACCTCGCCGTCGCAGTCGTCGTCGAGCCCGTCGCAGGCCTCCGGGGCCCCGGGGTGGCGCAGGGTGCCCTCGGGGCCGTCGTCGCAGTCCCCGTCGCAGGGCATCACGCCGTCGCCGTCGTCGTCGGCCTCGTCGGCGGGCAGCACGCCGTCGCAGTCGGTGTCGAGTCCATCGCAGGCCTCGGCCGCGCCGGGCAGCACGGCCCCGTCGGCGTCGTCGCAGTCGACGCAGATCCGGGCCCCGTCGCCGTCTTCGTCCGCCAGATCCGGGTCGTCGACGTCGTCGAGCCCGTCGCAGTCGGTGTCGAAGCCGTCGCAGGCTTCGGCGAGCAAGGGGGAGCGGGCGGGGTCCCCGTCGTCGCAGTCGTCCGCGCAGAGTCGGGCGCCGTCGCCATCGGCGTCGACCTCGTCCTCGGGGGTCTCGCCGTCGCAGTCGGAGTCCAGGCCGTCGCAGGCTTCGGGCAGATCCGGGGAGCGCAGCGGGTCCGCATCGTCGCAGTCGGCGCAGGCGTCGGAGCCGTCGCCGTCTCGGTCGCCCAGGTCCTCGTCCTCGCCGTCCACCGCCCCGTCGCAGTCGTTGTCGATGCCGTCGCAGACCTCGCCCAGCCCCGGGTGGGCCAGCGGCTCACGGTCGTCGCAGTCGCCGTCGGCGGGCAGGAAGCCGTCGCCGTCCACGTCGAGCTGTCCGTCGGGAAAGAACTCGGGCTCGGGGCAGCCGGCGAGCAGGATCACGAGGAGCAGCCACCTCACGGCGCGCCCCCGATCAGCAGGTCCAGCGCGGCGCCACCGCCGGCCGCGAAGTGGGGCTTCTGGTCGATCGCGGAGACCGCCTCGAGCGGCTGGTACTCGCGGAACAGGCCGTAGAGGGACAGCGCCGGCTGGACCGGGCCGGCCACCGGCGGCGCCAGGCGAAGGCCCAGCTCGGGCCCGTGCACGAGGTAGGAGGTCGGCCCGGCGTAGCCCTCGGGGAGCGAGGCGTCGGCCACGCCCGACCAGGCCACCTGCCAGCTCAACCAGGGCCCGACGGAGCCACCATCGGGCAGCGGCCCGACGACGCCGACCCCCAGGCTCGCCAGGGGCCCGAGCGCGATCGGTGCGGACTCTTCGGCGAGCAGCCGCTCCGCGCGGCCTGCGCTCAAGCCACCCGCGAGGCGCAGCGCGACGGGGCCGAGCCAGGGTTCCCAGCCGGCGAGCACCTGGACCGCGCCCGCGCCGCTGCCCTGCTGGCCGAAGCCGTCGCCGCCCAGCCGCACGAGCAGGTGCTGGGTCACGCTCGGCGCGGAGCCGGTCCGGGGGCCGTCGGCCTGCCCGGTGCGCTCGCCGTAGACGCCCCGGGCTGCCTCGCCCACCGAGGGCCGCAGGTCCATTCGGGCTGTCGAGCCGGCGGTCACCTCGAGCAGGTGGGAGCCGATGCGGTAGGCGCCGACGGGCAGCCAGATGGAGGTGGACCCGTCCTCGCTCTGGGTGTCGAGGGCCTTGAGGGCCGCCTCGAAGGCGCGCTTCATCTCCGGGTCGAGGATCGGGGCCGCAGGCTCCGGTCGACGCGCCCCGTCGATGCTGAGGCCGATGACCAGCACCTTGCCGAAGCGCTTCGTGAGGAACTCGTGCAGCTCGGCGAGATCATCGCCTCCCCGCCCCTTCACCAGGGCCCAGGCGTGGCGCACGGCCTCGACCGCTCGGCCGACACGCCCCGCCTGCCAGGCGGCCCGCGCGAGCAGGTGGTGCACCTCGGGGTCCATGCGCCCGGTGGGCGTCTGCGCCGCCGCTTCGAACTCGGCCACGGCCTGCACGGCCAGCCCGCTCTTCATGAAGAAGCGGCCTTGCTCCATGCGGTGGCTGTAGCTCGTCTCCGAGCCCTCCTCCGCCGCGGCGGGGCCCGGGAAGAGCGCGAGGATCACGAGGAACGCGAGGCTAGAAGCGAAGCGAGACACCGACGTCCACCCCCCCTCGAACCCACACGAACCGCGGCTTGTTCATGCGCACGATCTCGGCTCCCTCGACTCCGGTCAGCGGATCCGCAGGCGCCGCCGCCAGGCCACCCACCAGCGCTTCGCCGAACACACCGCCCCGGATCGCCAGTCGGCCGCGTGTGCTGGGCACGATCCCCCACAAGTCCAGGCCGGCCTGGGGCCCAAGGCCGGTGGCGCCGATGCGGCACTCGCCGTGCCAGGTCACGCCGCGAGCCGGGTCCTGGGCCACGCAGTCGACGAGCAGGCTGCCCAGGCTGCCCCCGACGAAGGCGGCGTGAGGCGTGATGTAGAACCCCGGCCCCGCGGCCAGGTCCAGGCCGATGTCGATGGAGCCGAGCACCTGGAGCGCAGAGCCGTCGCGCTCGGAGTCCGCCTCGGAGCGCACCGGCGCGCCGGTGATCGCGACGCGTCCTTCGAGTCGCACGGGCCCGAGGTGCCGGCCGACGCGCGCCCTCACGCCCGGAGCCACGGGCAGCAAGCCCAGGCCGCCGCCGGGCGTGTCGCCAAAGGCGACGTGGCCATCGAGGCCTGCTTCCCAGGGACCGCCCACCGGGACGGCGGGGACGCTGGAGAGGCCAAATGCCTTGTGCCGCCAGGGGGCCAGGCGAGCCGGCAACACCACCTCGTTCACCCCGCCCGCGGCGACGGACCAGGAGAAGCCATCGAGCGTGTAGGTGCCGGGGGGCAGCCAGGGGTCGGAGGGCAGACCGGACTCCGCCGTCTGCTGCTGCACCGCCGCCAGGAACTCCTTGAGCTTCGGGTCGATGAGCAGGCCCTCGTGGCCCAGCTGCCCCGGGTGGCTCGGCAAGGACCGCCCTGCGCCGACCTCGAATTGGACCTGCCCGTAGCTCGCTTTCAGGCGGGCGAGCTCGGACTGCGCGACCTGGCTCCCCTGCCCTCCGAGC
>JAJDAI010000811.1 GCA_029261955.1 Deltaproteobacteria bacterium
GGTCGGGACTGGATCGACGGATGGAAGACGCAGAAGCGCGCGATGCGCGCGATGCGCGGCGGCGCCTGGTGGGACCGGCCGGAGAAGGCGCGGCTGACGGAGCGCACGGGCTGGCCGGCAGACAACGTCTACGGCGACACGGGCCTGCGCCTGGTCAAGTCCTTGCCGCTGGAGCCGCCGGCGCCGGCCCTCGTCGACGAGGACGATCCGCGGCGCGGCGGCCTGCGCACCGAGCACCTGCCGGCGCAGTGATCAGCGCAGCGCGAGCCCGTCGGGGCCGGCTTCGAAGAAGTGCAGCGTGCCGGGCTCGGGCGCCAGGTGAACCTGCGCGCCGGAGCTCAAGCCGGCGAGGTCCTGGGACTCCACGCGCACCACGAGGCGGCCCGAGTTCGAGTCCACGTGCACCAGCGCCTCCCAGCCCATGGGCTCGATGAGCGCGATGGTGCCGGGCACGCCTTGCGCGGCGAGGCGCAGATCGTGCGGTCGCACGCCGATGGTCGCCGTGCCGGCCGGGGCGGGCAGGTCCAGGAGGAAGTCGGGCCCCTTCAGGCCACCGTCCAGGGTCACGTCCAGGAAGTTCATGGACGGCGAGCCGATGAAGCCGGCGACGAAGCGGTTGGCGGGCGCGTCGAAGAGCTCCGCGGGGGTGCCCACCTGCTGGAGCACGCCGAGCTTCAGCACGGCGATGCGGTCGGCGAGGGTCATCGCCTCCACCTGGTCGTGCGTCACGTAGATCATCGTCGTGCCCAGGCGGGCGTGCAGCTGCTTGAGCTCGCCCCGCATCTGGGTCCGCAGCGCGGCGTCGAGGTTGGAGAGCGGCTCGTCGAAGAGAAAGACCTGGGGCTGCCGCACGATGGCGCGGCCCATTGCGACGCGCTGGCGCTGGCCGCCGCTCATGTCCTTGGGCAGGCGCTCGAGCAGGGGCTCGATCTCGAGCATGCGGGCGGCGTCGTCGACCCGGCGATCGATCTCCGGCTGCGGCATCTTCCGCACCTTCAGACCGAAGGCCATGTTCTCGCGGGTGTTCATGTGCGGGTAGAGCGCGTAGCTCTGGAAGACCATGGCGATGTCGCGGTCGCGCGGCTGCTTCTCGTTGGCGCGCTCGGCGCCGATGCGCAGCTCGCCTTCGCTGATCTCCTCCAGGCCCGCGACCATGCGCAGCAGCGTGGACTTGCCGCAGCCCGAGGGGCCGACCAGCACCAGGAACTCGCCGTCCGCGATCGTGAAATTCACGTTGCTGATGGCGCGCGTGGTGCCGTAGAGCTTGCCGATGGAATCGAACTCGACGGTGGCCATCATTCTCCCCAGGTGAGCTGCACGGACTGGTCGCCGTCAACGAAGAGGTAGCGGTTGGCGCGGGGCTCCCACTCCGCGCTGCCGTCCGCATCGAGGCGGACGAGTTTGTACTCCAGGACCGTGCCGCCGGGAAGGTCGAGCTCGAGGAGCTGCGCCTCCTTGAAGGCGGTCGTCTCGGGGGCGGCGGCCGGGTCCCAGCTGCCGAGGGCGGGGTGGGCGCCGACGACGCGGAGGGGGGCGTCGGCTGCGACCGAGAACCGCAGGAGCCCCGCGGGCAGATCGCCGTCGATCAACGTCCGGTTCCCGCGCATTGCCGTGCCGGACGAGGCGCCGAAGCCCCAGCCATGCCGACCCGGGACCACCACCGCGAGCCCGTCATCGGCGAGGTGCACGATCACGCTGCGCGCCCCCGGCGCCCTCGCCCCCTCGCGCGCGCCCTCCGGACCGGCCCCGAGCTCGTGCAGGCGGACAGGCTCGAGCCCCCAGTTCATGGAGCGGCGGTTGAGCGGCTCCTCCGCCCCGACCATGCCGACCTCGGTGCCGTAGTTGAAGGCACGTTCCCCGCGCACGACGTTCAGCAGGGTGTGCATCTGCCTGCGCTTCGCGGCGTTGCTGCACCGACTCGCCAGCCGCGGAAGGTCGTGGTTGTCCACGAAGGTCACGAGCTTCTGCGGGTCCTCGTAGAGCGCGTCCTGCGCGATCATCGACGCCACCCGGCCCGGGTGCGCCCCGTCGCAGAACACGTCCGTCGCCGCGTAGTAGAGCGGGAAGTCGAACATGTGCGTGAAGCCGCCTTCCCGCCAAGCAGCCGCCAGCTTCTTCGGATCCCCCTCGAACAGCTCCCCCAGCAACACGAAGTCCTCCCCCGCCAGCGCCCGCACCCGGTCGTTGAAGTAGCGCCAGTAGCTCAGGTCGATGTGCCGCACCGCGTCCAGCCGGAAGCCATCGGGCTGGTAGCGCTCGATCCAGCCCGCCACGCGCTGGTCGATCCAGGCGACGACCTCGGGGTTGGACTGGTCCAGGTCCGGCAGCCCGTGCACGTCGAAGGTGGTGGCCTGCACTGGGTCGTCCCAGCGCTGCACCGCCCCCTGGCCGTGGAACCAGCTGGGCTTCTCGGCGACCAGCGGCACGTCGTAGCCCACGTGGTTCAGCACCACGTCCAGCAGCAGCTTCATGCCGCGGGCGTGCAGCTTCTCGCTCAGCTCGACGAGGTCCTCGTCCGTGCCGAAGCGCGGCTCCACCCCCTCCTCGCCCGTGGGCCAGTAGCCGTGGTAGGCGCCCCACTCGCTGATCTTCTCGGTGCGCATCCGGAAGACGGGCGAGAGCCAGACCGTCTCCACGCCCAGCTCCTGCAGGTAGTCGAGCTTGTCGATCACCCCGCGCAGATCGCCGCCGTGAAAGCCCTGCGGATCGCGTGGATCGGCGTCGCCGTCGTTGGAGGGATCGCCGTTGCGAAAGCGATCCACCATCACGAAGTAGAGCGGCCCGAGGTGGTCAACCCCGGGCCTGTTGTCTGCCTCGCCGTCGTCGGTCTGTTCGGGCCCTTCGCGGGCCGAGCCGTCGATCCCCCCGAGCACCGTGTCCGCCAGGCGACCGATGCGCTTGCGCACGATGTCCTTCGTGGCGTTCATGGCCTCGTCCTGCTTCTCGTGCTGGAAGCGGAGGAAGACCGGCACCTCGAAGCTCGTGTCCACCGGGGGCTCGCCGTCGGCGGCCTGCATCGTGGCGCGGAAGCTGACCGTCCAGCGGTACAGCCCGTTGATCTGGTTGTAGTAGTCGACCTGGGCCTCGAGCAGCAGGGCGTAGTCGTCCTCGTCGGCCAGCCAACCGAGGCGCTGTCCGCTCGCACGGCGGCGCGCGAAGATCGGCCCGAACTCCTCAGCCGGGACCAGGTTCACGCGCAGGTTGCGGGACTCCAGCTCGGCCACGACCGCATCGCGCAGGACGTCGGAGACCCCCGCCGGATCGCCGGTGCCCGAGGCGTCGTAGACGAGCGCCACCGAGATGGGCTGGGCCGTGTCCAGGGAGACGGGCGCCTGCTTCGGGATGCAGCCGAGCAGCAGGAACAAGGGCAGGAGGCGGACTAGAACCACGCTTCGGCCTCCAGCGCGAGCACGTGGTGCCAGTGGCTCTCGAAGGCGCCGAACTCGTTGAACTGGTCCAACGACTCGGCGAACGAGTTGCTCCACGCGTGATTCTGCGACGACCACTGCACCCCGTAGAGCACCCGGAT
>JAJDAI010000812.1 GCA_029261955.1 Deltaproteobacteria bacterium
CGGTCGCGCCGGCGTCCAGCGCCCGCTCGTAGTCGGCCAGGTGGGTCCGGTTCGTCGTGCCCACCTCGATCATGCGCGCGCCGCTCGCGTCCATGATGTCCGGCATGCGGAAGCTGCCGCCGATCTCCACCAGCTCCCCCCGGGAGATGGCGACCCCCTGGCCCGCCGCCAGGGCGCTGAGCGCGAGAAAGACGGCGGCCGCGTTGTTGTTGGTGACGACGACGTCGCCGCAGCCCAGCAGGCGGGCGAAGGACGCGGCGAGGTGCTCGTGGCGGCTGCCCCGCTTGCCCGTCTCCAGGTCGAACTCGAGGTTGGAGTAGCGCCCGGCGCTCGCGGCGATGGCGTGCAGCGCCTGGGGTGCCAGCGGGGCCCGACCCAGGTTCGTGTGCAGGACGATGCCGGTCGCGTTCACCACGGGTTGTAGGACCGGGCGGGTCGAGGCTTCGGCCTGCGCGAGGGCGCGGGCGAGGATCTGATCGAGCGGGGGCAGCCCGGGGGCGCCAGCCAGGACCTCGGCGCGCAGGGCCTCGACGACGGTCCGGCAGGCGTCACGGCGCAGGTGCCGGGGGACGTGGGGCAGGGCCTGCCAGGCCTCATCGGCGAGCAGGCGGTCGATGGCGGGCAGGGAGCGGAGGATGGAGCCGACGTCAGGCATGGGGGCCGAGTGTAGCGGCCGGGGGAGCCGGAGCGAGCCACGCTGGGGGCCGGCCAGGGCGACCTCCGCCGGAACGCCTACACTGCCGCCCGTGGAGACCGTCGCACCGCTCTTTACCGCGCTCGTCTGCCTCAGCCTGGCGCTGTCGTCGCTCATCCGCGGCACGCGGGACCGGCTCGCGCAGGAGTTCGCCTACCTGGCGGGCGTGCTGTCGATCGTCTTCCTGTGCCTCTTCTTCCTCATCGTCACGGACGAGAGCTTCTGGCGCTACGTGCTGCTGCTGTCGGCGCTGCTCATCCCGCCCGCGGTGCTCCAGACCTACGGCTGGATCCTGCGGCGCTACGACCCGCCGATCCGCCACCTCGTGCCCGTCATGTACGTCGCCGCCGTCCTCCAGGCCGGCGCCATCCTCGTGCTGCGCGGGCGCGAGGGCATGCTCGTGTCCATCAACGCGGTCATCGTCTTCGGCGGGCTGACCGCGACGGTGCTCGGCGTGCTCCGCGGGGTCGGAAAGATCGACCGGCCGGTGGAGCGCGACCGCATCCGGGCCCTGCTGTGGACGGGCGGCTTCGCGGTGCTCGCCATGGGCATGGAGATGGCGTTCCTGGACTGGAACTTCTTCTCCGGCGGGCGGACCCTGCTCTTCCCGCCCATCGGCTCCATCGCGGTCGTCGCGCACATCTGGCTGCTGGGCCAGGTGGTCACCCGGCACCGGCTGCTGGACCGCCGCGAGATCGTCAGCCAGATGGTCGTCTTCGTGGTGATGGCCCTCGTGCTGGCCTCGGTCTACGGGATCCTGGTCCGGCTGATCGGCCAGAGCTCCGGGCCCTTCGCCGAGGCGATCGACACGGTCATCGCGTCCATCCTGGTGATCATCCTCTACGAGCCGGTGAAGGACGCCACCGCCCGCCAGATCGACCGCCTGCTCGCCCGGGAGCGCTCCGACCAGATCCACGCGCTGCGCGAACTGAAGCTGCGCATGCCCAGCCTCATCGAGATCGAGGACCTGGTGGACGCCATCCTCGACGGCACCCTCGCGACGGGCCGCGTCGACCTCTCGTCCATGTACCTCTACGACGACGGGCGCGACGGCTACCGGCTGCGCGCCTTCGAGGGGCACCCCGAGCAGCCCCTGCTGCCCGCCTTCCCGCCGCGGCCCTTCATCGACGGCTACCTGGAAGGGCACAACTGGTACCTCTTCGATGACTTCGACATCGAGGTCAGCTCGGACCTGAACGAGTCCGAGGCATCCTGGCGCACCGGCGTGCGCGCCCAGATGCAGAGCCTCCAGACGGACCTGTCGCTGCCGCTCCGAATCGGCAACTCGATCCTCGGGGTGTGGAACCTGCGCCTCCAGCCGGGCAGCCCGCCCCTCGCCGCCCGCGAGCTGGAGCTGCTGCACGAGCTCGCCGACCAGGCCGCGGTGCTCATCGACAACTCACGCGCGTTCGAGGCCATGAAGGAGCGCGACCGCCTGGCGACCCTGGGCGAGATGTCCGCCGGCCTCGCGCACGAGATCCGCAACCCGCTCGGCGCCATCAAGGGCGCAGTGCAGTACCTGGGCAAGGGCAAGCTGGAGGGCGTCAGCAAGGAGTTCCTCGACATCATCCTCGAGGAGGTCGACCGGCTCGACGGCGTGGTCTCGCAGTTCCTGGACTACGCCCGCCCGGTCAACATGCTCATCGAGCCGGTGCAGCCCGACCTGCTGCTGCGCGGCGTGATCGCCATGGCCCGCGCCCAGGGCCTGCCCGGGGACGTGCTCGTGGACTACGAGTCCGGGGACGTGCCGCCGGTGCCCATGGACATCGAGAAGCTCAAGCAGGTCGTGCTGAACCTGGTGCTCAACGGCATCGAGTCCATGGCGAACTCGGGCGGCACCCTCACCGTGAGGAGCCGCCTGCGCGACGGCAGCGGCTCGCGGGTGCCCTCCTTGCGTCAGCCCGCGCCGGGGGTCGGCACCGCGGACGTGCGGGTCAAGCGGGGGAGCATCGGCGCGGGCCCCGCGGTGGAGCTCATCTTCGAGGACGAGGGCAGCGGCATCTCGCCGGACAACGCCTCCAAGCTGTTCATCCCCTTCTTCACCACGAAGACCCAGGGCACCGGCCTCGGCCTGCCCATCTGCGAGCGCATCGTGCGCGAGCACGGCGGCGAGCTGGAGGTGGACAGCCTGCCCGGCACCGGCTCGCGCTTCACCCTGCGCCTGCCCCTGACGATCGCGCCGATCGAGGACGAAGCCACCGAGGTCGACCAGGCCCCGGTCGGCAGCGAGGCCAGCTAGCGCGAGCAATCCGGAAATCCGGAAATCCGGAAACCGCGATTCGCCCCCAGCCGTTCCTCCGCGGCCAGCCGCCCTTCTGGGAAAATCAGACAGCATTGACGCCCACGCGGAGATCCCCGTGGATCCACAGCGATCCGGTGATCCACAGGCCTGGACCAGACCCTGCGATCGATCGAATTCGACCGCATTTCGCGTGCTTGCCAGATCCAGGCAAAAACTACCACGACCCCTCAGATCACGGTTTTCCACAGTCTGTGGACAACGTTCACATGTCATCCACATGGATCCGCCGAAAACGCAGCAGGCAGGCGGATCCAGAAAAGTCTGCACGACGCAAATCGGAGGTTGATTCGCAGATCGAAACATGGTTCTCTGGGCCCCGCCTGGAGGGGATAATTCCCATCACCGGGCAAGCCCAGGGAAACACCTCGTGAGCCGCCTTGTCGCCCCCGTGATCACGCCGGGAAACCGACGCCCCGTAGCCTCCCGCGCGCTTGCACCGCGTGAGGCCGGGAGGGTCTGGGCCCTGGCCTCGGGCAGCGGCGGAGTGGGCCGCACGACCCTGGCCGCGGCGCTCGGCGCCCGCATGGTTCGCGGCGGCCACCGGGTCTGCCTCGTGGACGCGGACTGGACCGGGCCGAGCCTGGCCGGCCTGATGGGACTTCAGGGCGTCGGCCCCAGCTCCTGGCTGGACGGCACCCCCCGGCACACCACCGAGCACCCCGAGCTGACGGTCCTGACGGGCCCGGCTCCGCTGTCTGGCGACCCCTCGCGGCGCAGCTGCCGGGCGCTGCTCAGCAGCCTCGACGAGCTGCCCGACGAGCGTGTGCTGCTCGACCTGCCGGCCGGATCGTCGGACGCCGCCCTGGAGCTCTGGCTCGCGGCGGATCGCCCGGTCCTGGTCGCCGTGCCCGAG
>JAJDAI010000813.1 GCA_029261955.1 Deltaproteobacteria bacterium
CACCGCGCGCCCGAGCCCGAGCCCCTGGAGCATGCCGGCCGCCAGCGCCACGGCCGTGCGCAGGGCACCGCCGATCTCGACCCCGATGAGGTCCGCCGTGCCGTAGACCCGCACCTGGGGGCAGGACATCAGCTCCGTCACCTCGTTCACGAGGGCCTGGTAGCGCGAACCGATCACCGCGGCCGTGTCCTCGCCGCGCCACAGCTCACCGGGCACGACCGGGCCGCCTAGGCAGCCGACCTGGAGCACGCAGGTCTCCTCTTCGACGACCTTCGACACCAGCGTGCCGGACACCTCGAAACCCTTGATCACGTGCACGATGCGGTGCGAGGGCTGCAGGTTCGGGCTCATCGCCTGGAGCAGGCCGCGCACGTGCGCCGGCGGCACAGCGACGATGAGCAGGCCCGCCTCCAGGGCGACCTCCAGCGAGGCCGTGACCGTGATGTTCTTCTGGAGCGCGATGCCGTCGGTGGACTTCGGCTTGCGCGACTTCTGGAGCGCCGCGGCCTTCTCACTGTCCCGCGTCCACAGGACCACCGGCTTGTCGCAGCGCGCGAAGAGCCACGCCAGCGTGGCACCCCAGGCACCTCCTCCGAGGATGGCGACGGCGCTCACGACCGACCTCCGGGGTGGGGAGGCAGCGGCTCGGGCAGGGGGTAGCCCACGAGGCGGTTGGCGTAGTAGAGCGCCAGCTTCGGGTCTTCGAGGATCAAGGCGCCCTCCCGGCCCCAGATCGCGCGGCTGCCGTGGTAGCGCGAGAAGTGCTTCACCGCGGAGATGCGCAGCTCCTGCGGCGTGCCGCTGCGAACGACCTCACCGAGGCGCACGCGACCAGCCGCTTCGAGCTTGCGCAGCGCCTCCTGGAGCACCCGGATCTCGGCGTCCACCTCCTGCGTCGGGAAGCGGCGCGAGTCGAGCCCGAGCAGCAAGCGGCGGTACAGGTCCAGGCGCGGGTGGTGCGCCTCGAGTCGGCGGTGCACGGCGGCAGCGAGCACGTGCGTGTCGAAGAGCAGCGTGTTGGCGAGGAAGGAGTCCCCGATGGCCCGCGCCAGGCGGCCGGTGTACTCGCGGTCGCGCTGGTCGTCCGACACGACCTCCCCGTCGGGGCTGACGTAGCCGGCGGGATCGAAGGGCCGACCCTGGGGATCGAGGGAGTTGCCGTCCTCGTCCACGGGGTTGCCGAAGGGGTCGATCGGCTGCCCGAACACCACCTCGATGGGGTTGGACAGCGACATCATGCTGCGCACGAAGGTCAGGACCTTGTCGGGCCGGCTGAACTCGTCGTCCGTGATGATGTAGCGGGAGCGCCCGGCCTCCTGGAGCCAGTCATCCACCAGCGTCTCCGCCTCGAGCACGAGGTGGTAGTTGATGGTCGCGGGGATGAAGTAGAGGCGCGGCTGGTCGGCGCCCCGGCGCAGGTTCTGCTGGTAGGCGGCGAGCGCCGTGCCCATCAGCCCCTTCTTGAGGTCCGTCTCCACCATGCCGCTGCGCGAGCGCGTGCCGCCGGGGAAGAAGAGGCTGTGCCAGCGCTTCTCCAGGGCGAAGGTGGAGTACTCCTTGAGGACCTCCTTGTAGAGCTGGTTCTTCTTGTCCCGGTCGACCTTGTAGGCGCCCAGGTGGTCCATGAAGTAGGAGAGAAGCCAGTTGTTGAAGAGGTTCTTGCCCGCCCCGTAGATCATCGGCGGCAAGCCGGCGTCGTGCAGCGCGAAGCCGATGACCGGCGAGTCCAGGTTGCTCAGGTGCGTCGGCACGAGCACGCAGGTGCCCCGCTCCACCAGGCGATCGAAGGAGCCGACGTGGCCGGTGTGCCGGATGCGATCGGCGAGCGTGAGTTCACCCTTGAAGCTGCGGCGCAGGACCTGCCACGGCTTCTGGTTTCGCAGCAGCAGCGCGAGGCCCTTGGGCAGGATGCGCGTGGCGTTGGCGTAGATGCCCGGGTCGAAGTGCCCGTGGATCTCAGCCGAGTACTCGGCGACGATCCCTCGCAGGATGCCGACGAGCTCCTCCTTGCTGGCCCAGGCCAGGCGGCGACGAGCCTCCCTCAGCCGGCCCAGGTAGGCTTGCTCCTCTGGATCCTTGGACTTCCGGAGGCGTTTCTCCTCCTTGAAGCAGCAATCGTTGATGAGGATGTCCAGCTCGCTCGCCGACAGCCGGGTCACGACCCGTTCGGTGAGCTCTGCCAGGACGGCCGCATCGTCGATGTTCTCGCGGGCGATTCCTTCACGACGCAACATGCCGCGCAGCCAACCAGGGGCGAGGACCCCTGTCAATCGGAGCGCAGGGTGAGCCACGACGCCGAACGCCTGAGGGCGGGCCGCTTCTACACGCCGCCCGGGGTCGTCGACCTCGTGCTGGGCCTCGCCCTGCGCTCGCAAGCCGACCGGATCTGGGACCCGACCTGCGGCGATGGAGCCTTCCTGCGCGGCGCGGCGCGGGCCGGCTTCGAGCGGCTGTGGGGCACGGATCAGGACGCCGGAGCGCTCGCATCGGTCGACGTGCCCGCGACCCTGCGCTGCACGGACCTCTTCGCCCTGGAGCCGGCCGACCTGCCGGCCTTCGACGCGATCGTCGGCAACCCGCCCTTCGTCCGCGTCGAGCGCCTGGAGCCGGAGCGACGGCGCTGGCTGCGCGAGCGGGTGGGCGCATCCCTGCCGATCCCCCTCCCGGCCCAGGCGGACCTGTCGCTCCTGGCGATGCTGCACTGCACGCGCTTCCTCGCGCCCGGTGGGCGCCTGGCCTTCGTCATGCCCAACACGGTGCTCGACGCGGAGTTCG
Organism: Deltaproteobacteria bacterium; assembly: GCA_029261955.1. Classification (GTDB taxonomy): domain Bacteria; phylum Myxococcota_A; class UBA796; order UBA9615; family UBA9615; genus CALCXL01. The sequence goes on from JAJDAI010000813.1 coordinate 2,776, forward strand.
GCGCCCCGCTGCGCCGCCACCTGCTGGAGCAGGTCGGCCTGCGCGCGGTGGTCGAGTCCCGGGTGGAGGCCTGGTTTCCCGAGGTCAGCCTGAACACCGCGGTCGTGGTGCTGGAGCGCTGCGAGCGGGCGACCTTCGTGCAGCTGGACGCGCCGGCGAGCGCGGCGGCGGCCGAGGCGGTGCTCCTGGGGGGACAACAGGGCTGGACGCAGGAGCGGCTCGACGGGACGCGCTGGACGGAGCCGCTGCGCGCCCCCGCGGTCTGGTTCGAGGTGCTGGAGCGGGCCGAGCTGCACAGCCCCCACGACTTCATGGAGCTGCGCTACGGCCTGAAGCCGGGGATCTCGGCCTTCTTCGCGCCCAAGGACGGGCTGCCGGTCGAGCCCGCCTTCAAGCGCCCCTTCCTGCGCACGCTGCGCGGGGTGGACGGCTACGTGCTCCAGCCCCAGGACGCGAAGGCCGAGCTGCTGTTCTGGGAGGGCGAGCCCGAGCTCCCGCCCGGGGTGCAGCGCTGGATCGAGGACGGCGCGGCCAGGACGTCCCGCAGCGGCGTGCCCTGGCCCGAGGTGCCCTCCGTCCGAGCCAACCAGCCCTGGTACCGCCTGCGTGCGGTGCCCACGGGCGACGTCGTGCTCCCCCAGTTCCGCCACGCCCGGCACGTCGTGCACGACAACCCGCGGGGCCTGCCGGTCAACAACTCGGCCTGGTGGGGCCGCTTCCTCGACCCGGCCTGGCGGGAGCTGGGCGTCGCCCTGCTCAACTGCAGCTGGGCCGCCCTCGCGGCGGAGGTCCGCGGCCGAACCAACCTCGGCGAGGGCCTGCTCACCTGCTACGGCCCCGACTTCGCCGCCTTGCCCCTGCCCCACCCCGGCCGGCTCGAGGGCGGCGCGATCGTGCAGGCCTGGCGGGTGCTCCGCCGCCGGCGCGCCCTCCCCTTCCCCGAGGACGCGAAGCAGCCCGATCGCCACGCCCTCGACGCCGCCGTCTTCGCCGCCCTCGGCCTCCCTGCCTCCCTCGCGGAGCCCGTGCGGCAGGGCGCCGTCGACCTGCTGGAGGCCCGCCTCGGCCGGGCCGTGGCGCTGCGACAGGCTCGGCGCGAGCGCGCTGCGGTATAAGGAGAGACGGGGACCTCGCATCAGGATGAAGCGGGACGGACAGGACGAGCGATGGATTGGCAGATCTGGGCCGCGGTGTTCGCCATCGGCCTGACCTTCAGCGTCGTGACGCGCGTGGGCCGCTGGCTCCGGCGCCGACGGGTCGACGTGCCTGACTTCCCCCAGAAGGCCGCCTGCGCCATCGGCATCCCCGCGGGGCAGGGCCTGCAGATCTGGGTGCCCCGCGGCGCCGAGCTGCCCACGCGGATCACCCGCATGATCCGGGTCAGCAGCAGCCAGGGGGAGGACGTGCTCCTCGCGCTCAACACCGACGAGCCCACGGCGGCGCCGCTCGCGAACATCCGCATCGGCGGCATCCACGACGGCGAAGAGAAGGTGCGGCTGGTCGAAGTCCAGCTCGGCCTGGGTGGTGACGGCCGCGTGCGGGTCTGGGCCAAGGCCAAGGCCACGGGGCGCCGCCTGACGGTCCACTGGCTGGAGCCGACGGGCAAGGCCGCGCGCAGCCTCTGCATCCCCACCGAGGACGACACCTCCGACGAGCGGGCGGCGCGCGAGGAGGAGCGGCTGGCGAACTCCACCGAATACGACACGCTGGTGTACCGCCGCTGAGAGCCCCTTGAGGCGCAAGCCCACAGGAAGGCCGCCGCGCGACTACAATCCGGCGCCATGGCAGGTGGCTCCGAAAAAGCAGTCTATGTAGCGATCCTCGGCAACAGCCTCGTGATGCTGGCCAAGTTCGGCGCCTTCGCCGTGACAGGCTCGGCCGCGATGCTGTCCGAGGGCATCCACTCCCTGGCGGACGTGGGCAACCAGGCGCTGCTCGCCCTGGGCATCCGGCAGAGCGAGGCACCGCCCTCGGCCGAGTACCCCTACGGCCGGCGCCGCGAGCGCTTCATCTGGGCGCTGATCTCGGCCGTCGGGATCTTCTTCCTGGGCTGCGGCGTCACCGTCTACCACGGCGTCAACTCGCTCCTTCACCCCCACTTCGACCAGGCCGAGTTCCAGTCCCAGCTGTGGATCCTGCTCGGCGTGCTGGCCTTCTCCTTCGTGATCGAGGGCGGGACCCTGCTCGTCGCCATCTCGGCTGTGAACAAGCAGCGCGATGGCAAGAACCTGTTCCGCTGGTTCCAGGACAGCAGCGATCCCATGAGCGCTGCCGTGCTGCTCGAGGACGGCGCCGCCGTGACCGGTGTGCTCATCGCCTCGGTCTGCGTGGGGCTGACGCTCTGGACCGGCAACCCGGTCTGGGACTCCGTGGCATCGATCATCATCGGGCTGATGCTCGGCGGGATCGCGATCCTGCTCGTGCAGCGCAACCGCGAGCTGCTCGTGGGCGAGGCGCCGGACCCCGAGCTGGTGAAGGCCATCGCCGAGGTCATCGCGCAGGACCCCGCCGTGGAGTCCCTGCACGACGTGAAGGCGGTCGTCGTCGGGAGCAACGCGATCCGGTTCAAGGCGGAGATCGACTTCGACGGGCGGGTCATCGCGCGCGGCGTGGCGGACCAGCGGAATCTCGCGGTCGAGCTGGGTGAGCTGCACGACGCGCTCGCGCTTCAGGAGTACCTGGAGAGCTTCGGGGAGCAGGTCATCGACGCCCTGGGCGACGCGGTGGACCGCATCGAGGAGCGAGCGGCCCAGGTCGCCCCCGAGGTCGTGCACATGGACCTCGAGGCGGACTGAGCGGGCTCCTCAGCTCTTTCCGACCAGGAAGAGCACCGCCGAGGCCACGGCGATCAAGCCCGCCAGCAGCACGACCGGCACCACCCAACCCTCGCGCGAGCGCTGGCGCGGCACGGCTCGCTGGGAGCGGGCGGTCATCTCGCGGTTCACCGCGCTGCTGTCCACGTCGAAGCCCTCGACGGGCGCCGGCGCGACGATCGAGTCGCTGCGCCGCTGCTGCTCCACGTCCAGGTCCCGCGCGCGCATGCCGCGCAGCTCGGCTTCGGCCCGGCGCGACACGGCGTCCCCGGCCTGGGCCAGATCCATGGCGAAGGGGGGCGGCGTGAGGTCGGCGTCGTAGCGGGCGAGCAGGTCGCGCATGCCCATCTGGGATCGGGCGAGGTGCTCCCGCCGCGCGCCCAGCGTCTTGCCGATGTCCAGGATGCGGTGGCGGTCCTCGTCCGGCAGCCAGCCCTCCTGCGCGGACTCCTCGTAGACGAACAGGTTGTGCACGGACTCCAGCGTCGAGCGCCAACCCTCGTAGTGGTGCACCAGCCAGTCGGCGTGGGACCAGTCCTTGATGTCGGGGGCGAGGACGTCGCGGTAGCAGTCGGGGCAGACGCCGTCCTCGGCGTAGATGGCCGCGTCGCCCTCCCAGACCTCGCCGATGGACTCGGTGCGAAAGTCCGCCAGGTCGGTGACCGCGCCGCAGACCGGGCACGGGACCATGTCCGCCAGCGGCGTCAGCTCGGCGTGATCGAGGCCCTCCGGGTCGAGTTCATCCTCACCGACCACCCGGACCTGCCGCAGCGACGCGCTCGACGCCACGGGATCCTCAGCGCAGCGCGGGCAGCTCTGCGCCACGTCGTCGGTGTGATACTCCCCGTGTAGGGGGCAGAATCGCGTGTCGCCCTCGACGACTGGACTCCCTTCCTCAGGCTCCGCGCTCACCCTCCCCCGCGCGCGACGCCCCAGCGAACGACAAGGGTACAACATGACTCGCCCCCTCTGAGCCCGCTCACCTGTCGATCAGGTCGAGCGCCGGGAAGTCGACCGTGCGGATGACCTCCGCCCGCATGTCCACCAGCAGCACCCCGACCACGTCGAACGCGAGCAGGTATTCCAGCAGCTGCCGTCGCGTTTCGGGCAGGTCCGGGCGCGGAGCCTGCTCGCCGCTCTTCACCTCGGCGATCCACAGCTCCCCGTCGCGCTCGACGAGCAGGTCCGCGCGCAGGGCCACCTGCCGCTCGACCCCGTCCACGACCACAGGCCAGCGTCCGGGCACCTGCCGGTCGACGATGACGTAGCCCGCGTCCTCCAGCAGCAGCTCGGCCCGCTCCTCCGCGTCCGCCGCCACGCGCTGCCGGCGGCGGTTGCCCCGCGCGATCCTCGAGACCGCCCGGCGCCACAGCACCAGGAGCAGCGCGATGCAGGCGATCAGCAGCCAGTGCAGGGGGTCGCCGGGCAGGGCCGCGAGGGCGGTGAGGTCCACGAAGTGAGTTTCGCACGCCTCTTTTTGGAAAGTGTCGGGTGGGTCCTCGTTCCATGAGGAGGGGCTGGGACGGCTCCCCTTTGGAGAACCGAGATGCGCTTCGGCGACTTCCTCGTGACAGAAGGTCAAGCGACTCAGGACGAGATCGCCCGCGCCCTCGCAGAGCAACGGCGCCGGCAGGTCCCCCTCGGGCTGCTGGCGATCCACGGCGGTGTCCTGCAAGCGGACGACGTGCACCGCTTGCTCAAGGCCCAGACCCTCCGCAGGACCTGGACCCGCTTCGGCGAGCTCGCCGTGCAGATGCGGGTGCTCGAGGAGGACCAGGTGGACCGCCTGCTCCAGCAGCAGAGCGGCAGCCGGCCCCGGCTCGGCCAGGTGCTGGTGGAGAACGGGGTGCTCGACGAGGAGCAGCTGACCGCCCAGCTCCTCGCCTTCCACAGCTGGCGGCAGGCCGGGATCTCTGCCTGGGGCGTCGCGAGCGCCTGAAGGCGGGCGCCCCCGACTGCGCTACCGTGGCTCTGTGCCGGACATCGACCGCAGAGGCGCCGTCCGCATCGCCCTCGTGGCCGGCCTCCTCGCGGCCGCTGCGCTGCTCGCGCTGACCCTGCCCGAGCGCCTCAAGCCCTTCTCCCCCGGCGAATTCGACCTCCTGCTCGCGGCGCGCTCCTTCGCGGCGGGCCGCTGGCTGCCGCTCTGGGCCGGATCGGTGCACCCCGAGGCCACGGGCACCTGGATGGAGGCGGCGCTGCTCAGCCCCCTGCTCGCGCTCGGCATCGCGGACACGATCGCGCTGCGTCTCGTCGGCGCGCTGCACGTGGGCCTGCTGGTAGGAGCCGCGGCGGGGCTGGCCGCTCGTCTGCGCGGCGCGGCGGCGGGCTGGTCTGCAGCGGGGCTGCTGCTCCTCTGCCCGCTCGTGCTGCGGGCGCACTCCCAGACCCTGGGCACGACCGTCGAGCTGGCGGGCTTC
>JAJDAI010000814.1 GCA_029261955.1 Deltaproteobacteria bacterium
CGACCGCGGCCTGGGACACGATGAGCGCGTCGCTCTCACGGCCCACGCCGATGTCCGCGCGGGCGCTCATGCCCGCCCGCAGCGCGGGATCGGGCGCGAGCAGCTTGAGCTTGGCGTCGAAGACCACGGTGCCGCGCTTGCCTGGCGCGCCTTCGACCGCGACCTCGGAGACGACCGCGTCGAAGACCTGGCCCTCCAGGGCGTCGACCTCGACCTTCGCTTCCTGATCGACGGCGATGAGCGCGACCTCGGCCTCTTCGATGGCGACCTCGACCAGGATCTCGCTGAGGTCCCCGATCTTCAGCAGCGCCGTGCCCGCCGTGCCGCCCATGCCCGGCGCGACGCCCTCGCCCGGCCGCCGCTGGATGCGCAGCACGGTGCCGGTCAGCGGGGCGTGGACCTCGGTCTTGGCCAGGTCGTTCTTCAAGGCGCGCAGCGAAGCCTGGGTCTGCGTGAGGCGCTCGCGCGTGCCCTCGGCGTCGACGCGGGCCTGCTCGGACGCCATGTCGGCGTTCTCCAGGTCGGCGCTGCTCAAGATCCCGCGCTCGTGCAGGGTGCGAAGCCGCTCCAGGTCGGTGCGCGCCTTGCGGAGCCGCAGCTCGGCGCCCTCGATCGTGATGCGGTCCATGCGCTGCTGCGCGCTGAGGCGGTCGATGTCCTCCTGGAGCTTGCCGCGGTCGATGCGGACGAGCAGCTCGCCCTTCTCGACCTTCTGGCCCTCGAGCACGAAGACGTCGAGCACGGTGCCCAGCACCTCGGCGCTGATCTGGACGGACTCCTTGGGCTCCAGCGTGCCCGTCGCGGACACGTCGCGGCTCAGCTCGCCGCGCTGTACGACCTCGACGTAGACCTTCGGGCCCTTGCCGCGCTTCTTGCCGCCTTCGCCCCGCGGGATCGACATCGCGACGATCGCCCCGAGGACGAGCACGACCCCCAGGATCTTCAGAGCCTTCATCCGACCTGCTGCGCGAGCTGGCCGGCCATCGCGCCGAGCACGCCGAAGCTGGCCAGGGCGACCTTGATCCCGACGAAGACCATCGCCGCCTTCATCGCTGGCACGGCCATCACCCGGGCGGTGCCGAGCACCAGCAAGACCAGGCCCCAGACCTGGAAGACGTCGAACTGCGCGAAGGCGACGAAGGCCGGGTGCTTGGTGTCCAGCCCGAGCCAGGCGCCGGGGTGGCTCTTGAGCATCGTCTGCATCTCCTCCAGGCCTGGCGGCTCGGCGTAGCCCAGCGCGATCGGCACGGAGAGCAGGCCGGCCACCACCAGCGGCATGGAGGCCATGGCGGCGACGCCGACACCGTCCTTGAAGGTGCCCTCACCGGCGAAGACCTTCGAGATCAGCCAGGCCATGAAGCCGACGACGAGCAGCCGGATGATGGGCGCGACGAAGGCCATGGTCGTGGTGACCGCAGCGATGACGCCGATCATGCCCTCCATCTTGTCGAGCTCGGCCTCCTGCCCCTCGGGGATGTTGGCGGCCATCGCGTCGAGCAGCGCCGCGGAGATGTCCATGCGCAGGAAGTGGAAGGCGGTGGTCGCGATGCCGACGCCGACGACGACCAGCACGGGGGCGAGCCACTTGGGCTGCTCCTTGAATGCGTCGAAGGCCGCCTTCGGCTCCCAGAGAACGTTGATGCCTGCAAACACGGCGCCTCCTGATGTGGTCCGCTGATCCGTACGCGAGCGGGCGCAGCATATTCCGTTCCACGCGAGGCGATGTCGGATCGCGCAGGTAGGTTGCGGGCGATGCTCCCGCTGCTGACCGAGATCCGCGCCTGCCGCGTCTGCGAAGACCTGCCATTGGGCCCCCGTCCGGTCTTCACGGCCGACCCCAGCTCGAAGATCGTGCTCATCGGCCAGGCCCCGGGCACGAAGGTCCACGCGAGCGGGATCCCCTGGGACGACGACTCGGGCACGCGGCTGCGGTCGTGGCTGGGGGTCGACGAAGCGACCTTCTACGGCCCGGCCTTCGCCATCGTGCCCATGGGCTTCTGCTACCCCGGCCGAAAGGGCGGCGGCGATGCCCCTCCCCGCCCCGAGTGCGCGCCGCTGTGGCACGAACGGCTCCTGGCGGAGATGCCTCAGCTGGAGCTGATCCTGCTCATCGGGATGTACGCGCAGAAGCAGTACCTGGGTTCGCGACGCAAGCGCACGCTGACCGAGACGGTGCGCGCCTGGCCTGAGTACGCGCCGCGCCTGCTGCCCACGCCGCACCCCTCCTGGCGGGTGCGCATGTGGATGCAGAAGCAGCCCTGGTTCGAGGCCGAGCTGCTGCCGGAGCTGCGGGCGCGGGTGGCGGCGCTGGTCTGAGGCAGGGTCACCGAGCGCGGATCCAGCTGCCAGACTGCGCGCCATGCTCGCAACCATCACCGGCGCGACCGGTCTGCTCGGCGCCAACCTCGCCATCGAACTGCTCAAGCAGGGCCACAGCGTCCGCGCCACGAAGCGTTCGTCGAGCAAGACCGCGCACCTCGCCGAGTTCGACATCGAGTGGGTCGACGCCTCCCTCGGGGACGTCGCGTCCCTGACCGCGGCCTTTGAAGGCGCGGACGTCGTCTTCCACTGCGCGGCCATGGTCAGCGTGCGCAGGAAGCCGACGGCGGCGCTGGTCGCGGCCAACGTCGACGGAACGCGCCACGTCATCGAGGCGGTCCTTCATGCCGAGGTCCCGCGCCTGGTCCACTGCTCCACCGTCGGCGCCGTGGGCCTGATGACCGGCGACGAGCCCTGCACGGAGGAGTCCACCTGGAACTTCCCCGACCAGAACATGCAGGACGGCTACGTCACCACGAAGCACATCTCCGAGGAGCTCGTGCACGCCGCGGTCGCCGACGGGCTGGACGCCGTGGTCGTGAACCCGACCTTCATGTTCGGCCCCTACGACGTGCGGCCCAGCAGCGGCGCGCTGATCGTCGGCGTCATCACGCGCCTGACGCCGGGCTGGACCCCGGGCTTCAACAACTTCGTGGACGTGCGGGACGTCGCCCGCGGCATGGTCCTGGCCTGGGAGAGGGGCGTCACCGGCGAGCGCTACATCCTCGGCGGCCAGAACCTGTCCTACAAGGACATCTTCGACCGGATCGCGACCGCGGCCGGCGTGCCCCCGCTGACCTGGAAGATCCCGCGCCTGCTCGCGAACGTCGGCGGCTGGTACGGCGACTTCATGGAGCTGGTCTCCGACAAGGAGCCGGTCATCAACTC
>JAJDAI010000815.1 GCA_029261955.1 Deltaproteobacteria bacterium
CCGAAGATCGACGTTCACCAGGACTGGCTGGACCGGTACGAACTGGAGGAGTACATCCATTTCTGGGTGTGCAGGCTCAGGCTGCGGATCAAGGAAGTGCCCGTGACCATCAGATACGGCCACCTCGAACCTGGCCGGCGCTCGCTTGAGCAAGCTGGCCATCAACTGCGCGATCAGCAGCCTGGGCACCATCGGCGGCGACCGCCTGGGTGCGCTCATGCGGCACCGCTTCGTGCGGCGCCTGGCCCTGGAGATCATGACGGAGGTCGTGGCGGTGGCCAGGGCAGAGGGCATCGCCCTGGAGAAGGTGTCCGGCACCTTCGACCTGGACTGGCTGGCGCTGACCGAGGCGGAGCGCGGCGGCCGCGGCTCGGCGCAGCTGATGAGCAAGCACGCGATGCTGCTGGCGGTGGGAACCCGCTACCGCAAGCTGCGCAGCTCCATGCTCCACGCCATCGAGCGGGGGCGGGAGCCGGCGGTGGACTTCCTCAACGGCGAGATCGTGCAGCGGGGGCGCCGCCACGGCGTCGAGGTGCCGGTCAACGCGGCCTGCCAGCAGCTGGTGCACGCCATCGCGCAGGGGGAGCGGCGCAGCTCCGTGGAGACGGTGCGGGAGCTGGCGCGGGGCTTCGGGCTCACGGGCTGAGGGGGCTCAGTCGAGCTCGACCGTGACCTCGACCTCGACCTCGGCGCTGCCGAAGCTCCCCGTGACCGTCGCGTCCCCTTCGGCGACCGCCGTGATCACGCCCTCCACCGAGGCGTCGTTGGACGCCGTCACCACCGACGGGTCGTCGGAGGACCAGAGCGTCAGCGCGGTCACGTCGGTCTCGCTGCCGTCGGTCCAGGTGGCGGTGGCGACGAGGGCCTGCTGCTCCTCGGACGCCAGCGTGAGGGCGGCGGGCTCGACCGCGAGCGAGAGCAGGGCCGCGGGCACGACCTCCAGCGTGACGGAGCCGCTGATGGACGCGTAGGACGCCAGGATCGTCAGGCTGCCCTCGGAGTGCGCGGTGACCGTGCCCTCCAGGCCCTGCAGGTTGGTCACCGAGGCCAGCCCCGGCGCCGAGGAGCCCCAGAAGACCTGCTCGCTGAGGTCGGTCAGCACACCATCGCTGTAGGCGCCCGTCGCGACGAAGACCTGCTCGGCGCCTGCGGGCAGCTGGCTGCCGCTCGGCGTGAGGGCGATGGAGAGCAGCTGTGCGGGCAGCACCTCGAGGTCCCCGTCCACGCTCAGGGAGCCGGCCGTCGCGGTGATCACGGCCGCGCCCTCACCCATCGGCGTGATCAGGCCCGCGGGGGTCACGAGCGCGACCCCGAGATCCGAGGAAGCCCAGGCGCCGCTGAGCTCCTCGACCCGCCCGTCCGTGTAGGTGCCGAAGAGCGTGAAGGACGCCGATTCACCCAGCGCCAGCGTCACGGACGCGGGGTCCAGCGCGAGGGAGACCAGCTCGGGGGGCAGCACGTCGACCTCCGCCGAGTCGCTGAAGCCCTGCCAGGTGGCGGAGACCTCCGCGGTGCCCGTGTCGAGCGAGTCCACCGCCCCTTCGCGCCCCAGGTCGTTGCTCCCGCTCGCGATCTCGGGTCGGTCCGAGGACCAGGTGCTCTCCCGCGTCACGTCCTGCTCGCTGCCGTCGGTGAAGAGCGCGAAGGACTCCAGCGCGCCCCCCTCCCCCAGCACGAGGTTCAGCGAGTCGGGCCGGACTTCCAGGCCGTCGGCCACCGGGCCGGTGACCGTGAGCAGCGCGGAGCCCTCCTCGCCCAGCAGCTCGGCCTCCAGCGTCGTGAGTCCGGTGCTCACGGTCGTGATCACGCCGTTGCTCACGGTCGCGACCGCCTCGTTGGTGGAGCGCCACGTCGCCTGGCCCGTGACGTCGTCCTGCTGGCCGTCGCTCCAGGTGCCCAGGGCGGAGACGGCGCCGCCGAGGCCCAGGGGGATGTCCAGGGCTTCGGGCAAGACGCGCACCGAGTCCATCGTGCGCTCGCCCACCTCCACCGACGCGCCGCCCCACAGGTCCCCGGCCGCGCCGGAGATGGTGCTCAGGCCCGGGCTGTTGGCGAAGAGCAGGCCCTGGGTCGAGGGGTCGAAGGCCGCCACCGACTCGACGGAGCTGGTCCAGACCACGGAGCCGGTGATGTCCTCCGCGCTGCCGTCGCTGCGCAAGGCCAGGGCCAGGAACTGCTGGGACGCGCCCACGGGCAGCTCGGCCTGCAGCGGGGAGACGATCAGCGCCTCGATGGCGGGCTCGCCCACGGTCACCAGGGCGGCGGCGACGAAGGCGTCCAGGGTGGCGGTCACGGCGCTGGCGCCGGGCTGAAGCGCGTCGACGAAGCCGGGGTCGTCCTCGGACACGACGGCGAACTGCTCGCTCGAGGAGATCCAGCCGACGAGCTCGCTCTGGTCCACGCGCGTGCCGTCGTCGAAGAGGCCCCAGGCGACCACGCGATCGCTGCGACCGGCCGGGATCAGCAGCTCCGCCGGCTCGACCTCCAAGCCGATCTGCTCGGCCGGCGGTTCGGCGAGCGGCTCGCAGGCGGCGAGCAGGAACAGGAGCATCCACCTCACGTCGACAAGCCCTTCGGCACCACGATTCGCTCGAGCCCGTCGAACAGGCCCTGCACCAGCAGCGCGAGCAGCGCAGCCGGCAGGGCACCTTGGAGGATGAGGCCCACGTCGTCGAGTCGGATCCCCGTCAGGATGGGTTGGCCGCAGCCGCCCGCCCCCACCAGCACGGTCGTCGTGCCCGGCTCGATCCGGAGCTGGTGCGGGTGAAGCACGGTCTGCGCGCCAAAGGCGGCGCTGGCGTCGAGCAGCTCCAGCATCGGTCGATCCTAGAGCCTGCGGACGACCTGCGCTTCGATGCGCCACAATGGCGGGCCATGCTCCACCGACGCCGATCCTGGGTCTTCGATCTCGACGGAACGCTGACCGTCGCCGCCCACGACTTCGACGCGATCCGCGACGAGCTGGGCCTGCCCTCCGGCGAGCCGATCCTCGAGTCCCTGGCGCGCCTCAGCCCCACCGAGGCGGCGCCGCTGCACGCCCGCCTGACGGTCATCGAGGCCGAGATCGCCGAGCGGGCGCGGCCCCAGCCCCACGCCCGCGAGACCCTGTCCGCCCTGCGCGAGCGCGGGGTGCGCCTCGGCATCCTCACCCGCAACAAGCGCAGCCTGGCCTTCATCAGCCTGCGCGCGGCGGGACTGGGCGGCCTCTTCGACGACGCGGACGTGCTCGGCCGGGACGAGGCCGCACCGAAGCCCTCCCCCGAGGGGCTCCAGCTCCTGCTCTCCCGCTGGGCGGTGCCCGGGGACGACGCGGTGATGGTCGGCGACTACCTCTTCGATCTGCAGGCAGGCCGCGCGGCGGGCATGGCCACGGTGCACTTCGACCCCTCGGCAGCCTTTCCCTGGCGCGATCACGCCGATCGCTGCGTCAGCCGCCTCGACCAGCTGCTGGATCCCGCGTGATCCGGCGGCCGCTGCCCGGCACGGATCTGGAGGTCTCGGCCATCGGCCTGGGCTGCTGGGCCATGGGGGGCGAGTACTGGGGGGACGACGTCGACGACGCCCGCAGCGCGAAGGCCGTGCACGCCGCCCTGGACGCGGGCATCACGCTCTTCGACACGGCCCCCCTCTACGGGAGCGGGCACGCGGACGAGGTGCTGGTCGAGGCGCTCGGCACGCGGCGCCACGACGTCGTGATCGCGACCAAGGTGGGCGCCGGCCCCGGCCCCGATGGGCACGCGCGCAGCGACCTGCGGCCCGAGCACCTCATCGAGGACACCGAAGCGAGCCTGAAGCGCCTGGGGCTCGAGACGATCGACCTGCTCCAGGTCCACTGGCCCTGCGACCTGGGCAGCTCCTTCGAGGACACCACAGCCACCCTGAACGACCTGCAGCAGCGCGGGCTGATCCGGCACTGGGGGCTGTGCAACTACGGCGCCGAGGCCCTGCGCAGCGCCCGCCCCGCCACGCTCCAGACGCCCTACTCCATGCTTCGCCGCGAGGCCGAGCACGAGCTGCTGCCCACCTGCCGGGAGCTCGAGATCGGCGTGCTCGCCTACGAGCCCCTCTGCCGCGGCCTGCTCACCGGCAAGTACCGCGCCCCGACCGCCTTCCCGGAGTCGGACCTGCGCAGCCGTGACGACCGCTTCACGGGCACCCGCTTCCTGCGCGCGGCGTCCTTCGTGGAGGTGCTGGCGCGCGCGGCCCGCAAGCTCTCGGTGCCCACCGCCGCCCTCGCCCTGGCCTGGGCCGCGCGGCAGCCGGGCATCACCTGCGTGCTGGCGGGCGCCAAGTCCCCCGAGCAGGTCCGCAGCAACGCCCAGGCCGCCGAGCTGCTGGGCCGCCGGGTGCGCTGGGACGTGATCGATCGCGTCGCAGGGCTCTGGACCGGATGAAG
>JAJDAI010000816.1 GCA_029261955.1 Deltaproteobacteria bacterium
GCGGTGATGACGTCGACCACCCCGGGCATCGCCTTCGCGGCCGAGGCATCCAGGGAGCGGATCCGGGCCCGGGCGTGTGGCGCGCAGAGCGGCCAGATCACGAGCCCACCCCGTTCGCCTTCATCGTCCACGTACTGGGCGCGCCCCGTGACGTGGCCGATGGCGGCCTCGTGCTGCAGCGAGAAGCTCTCGGCCGCCTTGCGCGAGGTCAGCTCGAAGGTCTCGTCCCGGTGGAAAGCGAGGTCGCCTTCCATGGGATCGCTGACGTCACCGGCCGCGAACTTCGCGAAGAGCGAGCCCACGAGGTCCCGCCGGAACCCGGCACCGGAGCGCACGTCGTCGAGCGGGCTGAAGGCCTCGGTCAGGGCCTTCGCGATGGCTCCTGCGCCGCCCGGCCAGGGCTGACCGACCAGGGCCGCTTCAGCCTCGTGAGCGCGCGCCGGAGTCGCCGCCACCCCGCCGTAGGCCAGGCGCGCGGCCGTCACCACGCCGCCTTTGACCTCCACGCGGAAGCCGGCGCTGACGATCGCGATGTCCAACTCGCGGCGCTTGCTGACCTTGTAGGTGTCGATGATCGAGTGCATCGAGGGCTGCGGGATGAGGACTGCGGTCAGCACCTCGTCGGCGTGGCGCACCGTCTTGCGGTAGCCGGTGAAGAAGGCGTCGATGGGCACCAGGCGCGCGCCGCCGGCGGAGCTCAGCTCGATCTGCGCGTCCAGCGCGAGGAAGACGGGCGCGAGGTCGCCGATGGGCGAGGCGGTGATGAGGTTGCCGGCCACCGTCGCGCGGTTGCGGATCTGCCTCGAGGCGAAGACCCGGATCATCTTCTTGAGGCCGACGAGGTCATCCCCGAGCGCGTCCTCCAGGTCGGTCAGGGTCGCGCCGCCGCCGATGCGCCAGCCGCCCTTGCTGCGCGAGATCCGGCGCAGCTCGGGCACCGCGTCGGTGCTGATGAGCAGGGGGAACTCCCAGAAGCGCTTGGTGCGGTAGACGCCGATCTCCGTCGCGCCGGCCACCAGCTCGGCGCCCGGGTTGTCCGCCAGGGCGCGCAGCAGCTCGCCGAGGCTCTCCGGGCGCAGGAAGCGGTTGCCGCCAGCCGCGTAGTCCAGCTCGGAGACCGGCTGGGCCGGCCCCTGCAGGGCTCGCTCGAAGCGGTCGCCCGTGCCCCGCTCGGCCAGGGCCTCCTGCATGGCCTCGCGGATGGGTCGGTAGCCGGTGCAGCGGCAGAGGTTGCCGCTGAGCTGGTCGGAGATGGCCCCCGGCGACACCTCGTCGCCGAGATCGCTCCGCGTGAAGGCCTCGAACATCGACACCACGAAGCCGGGCGTGCAGAAGCCGCACTGGCTGCCGTAGTTGCGCACCATCGCGCGCTGCACCGGGTGCAGCTGATCCATGCGCGGGGCGGCGCCGGGCGCGTCCGACTCGGCCAGCCCCTGCACGGTGACGATCTCGCGGCCGGCGACGGTGGGCAGCGGGGTGATGCAGGAGCAGAGCGACCGCCAGGCGGGCGCGCCTTCGTGATCGACGTCGAGCAAGGCGACCGTGCAGGCGCCGCAGTCGCCTTCCGCGCAGCCTTCTTTCGTGCCCGTGCGCCCGGTCTGCCTGAGCCAGTCCAGCAGGGAGGTGGCCGCGTCGACCCCCTCCACCGTCAGCACCCGGCCGTCTACCACCACGTCGAAGCTCTGCGAAGCGCCCATGCGGGTCCCCCTGGCCCGTCCTCGGACCGGGCGACAGTCTACGGGGCCGGGGACCCCGCGCGCATCCTCCGTTCCAACCAGCGGAGGTAGGGCCCCATGCGCTCACCGAGCCAGATGGCGCGCAGCGCGGCGTGGGGATCGAGCAGGTGGCTCTTCGGCGGGTGGGCGCCGGCCCGGAGCAGCACGTCGGCCAGCGGCAGCTGCAGCTGGTCCTGGAGGCGAACCCAGCGCGCCAGCAGCACGGCGTAGGGGCGGACCAGGGGGCCGAGGCCGTAGCGCGGCTGCATCGTGCCCACCACGTAGAGGTTCTTGCGTCCGGGCACGAGCGCGCCGCCGATGAGCAGCGCGTTCTTGCCTTCGATGGGGACGAGGCCCTCGTCGAGCATGGGGAAGGAGAGGTCGTAGCCTGTCGCGCAGGCCACCAGGTCGACCTCCGTGGAGCTGCCGTCGACGAAGGTCACGGTCTTGCCCTCGACCGAGCGCACGTCCCGCCGCGGCTGGATCCTCCCGTGCTTGAGGTAGTGGAAGATCTCCGAGTTGACGGTCGGGTGGGCCTCGAAAGGCTTGTGGTCGGGCTTCGGCAGGCCGTAGTCGGTGTAGCGGCCGATGGTCGCGAAGATGAGGACCCGCAGGGCGATCCGCTGGAGGAGGACGGGCGCCCAGGGGCTCATCAACTCGACGCTGGGCACGCCGAAGACGGTCTTGGGCGTGAACCAGTAGCCGCGCCGCAGGCTGAGGTCGCAGGACGCGCCGACGCGCGCCGCCTCGCTGGCCAGGTCGCAGCCCGAGTTGCCGCCCCCGATCACCAGCACCCGCTTGCCCGCCAGCTGGTCCGGGGTCTTGTAGTCCTTGCTGTGCAGCACCTCGCCGTCGAAGTCGGCCGTCCAGGCGGGCAGCCGCTTCTCCCAGTGGTGGCCGTTGCAGAGGAAGACGCCCTTGTAGACGCGCGCCTCGTCGTCCACGAGCACGTCCCAGAGCCCATCGTCGCGGGGCGTCACGCGCTCCACCCGCCGCTCGAACTCCAGGCCCTCGCGCAGGGAGAAGGCGTCGGCGTAGTCCTCGAAGTACCCCTTCATCTGCGCCGCCGACGGGAAGTCTGGGTAGCTCGCCGGCATGCGGAAGTCGCTGTACTGCGTCGTCTTCTTGCTGCTGATGATGTGGGCGGTCGTGTAGACGCCGTGCGCCCAGTTGCCGCCGACGTGGTCGGTGGCTTCGACGTGGTCGTAGGGGATGCGCGCTTCCTTGAGCGCGCGGGCCACGCCGAGGCCCACGGGGCCGGCGCCGAGCACGAGCATGCGGTCTTGATGGGTCGTCACGCGCGGATTCTATAGGGTGGGGCCGTGGTGGAGATTCGACGCTTCGCAGAGCAGGTCCTCCTGGGCGATTCGCTGGCCGACAAGCTGGTGGATCCGGGCCGGCTCACGGACGAGGACCCTGGGATTCGCTCGGTGCCGGGGTCGCCCGGTCGCCCGGCCTCCTTGCCCCTCCGCACGACCGAGCGAGCGCCCTTCCCCTCGCCGGAGTCTCTGGGCGAGACCGGCGTGATCGCCTTGCACGCCTTCGCCAACCACGAGCTGCTGGCCCTGGAGCTCTTCGCCCTGGCCCTGCTGCGCTTCCCCGACGCGCCGCGCGACTTTCGTCGGGATCTGGCGCTCACCCTGCGCGAGGAGCAGCTGCACCTGCGCCTCTACCTCGAGCGCATCGAGGCCCTGGGCGGGGAGTTCGGTCAGCTGCCGCTGAGCGCCTTCTTCTGGGACGCCCTGGCCGGCGTGGACGATCCGCTGGCCTTCTGCGCGGCGATGGGCCTGACCCTGGAGCAGGCGAACCTGGACTTCGCGGGGCACTACGCGGGCGCATTCGCCGGGGTGGGGGACGAGGCATCTGCCGCCATCCTGCGCCGCGTGCTCGCGGACGAGATCCGCCACGTGCAGCGGGGCCTGGCCTGGTTCGACCGGCTCCGGCCGCCGGGGGATCGCTGGCAGGCCTTCGTCGACGTCTTGCCCGCGCCGCTGACCCCCCGTCGGGCCCGCGGTCCGGTCTTCGATGCCCCCTCGCGGCGGCGGGCTGGCCTGGACGAGGACTTCATCGAGCGCGTGCGCCTGCACGGGGCCAGCCGCGGGCGTCCGCCGACGGTCTGGTGGTTCAACGGGCCCGAGGAGGCGCCGGGCACGACGAAGCAGCACGCGGTCCTGCTGGAGGACCTGGAGACGACGCCGCTGCTGATGGCATCCCAGGACGACCTGGTGCTGCTCGGTCGGCGCCCGGGTGAGGCCTGGCTGCGGCAGCTGGTGGACGCGGGCTGGGACCTGCCGGAGATCGCCCTGGGGCCGCCGATCCCCAGCCGCCCCGTCAGCGGTTTGCAGCCCTGGTCCTGGAGCCCACGCGCGGCCGAGGCGCTGGCCTCGCTGGGCGCGGCCCCCGTGGATCCCCGGAGCGCGGAGCTCGCGAGCAAGGCCTTCAGCGCCCGCCTGCTGGCCCGCCTGCTGCCCGAGCTGGGGCCGCGCCTGGTGCCGCCGGAGGCCCTGCCCGAGGTCGTGCACAGCGAGGACGAGCTCCTGGATGCAGTCGCCCGATTTCGGGAGGGGGGCTTCGAGAACATCGTGTTCAAGCGCCCCTTCGGCACCGCGGGGCGGGGCCAGACCCGCCTCTTCGAAGCGGCGATCCAGCCGGCGCAGCGGGCCTGGATCACGAAGGGCCTCGCGCGGGGCCCGCTGCGCGTCGAGCCCTGGTTGCCCCGGCTCCTGGACCTGTCCTTCCACGCCGACGTGGGCCAACCCGCCCCCTACCGCGGCCTCGTCCGCTTCGACACCGACGCCGCCGGCCGCTTCCGCGGAGCGTGGCCCAGCCACCCCTTCGCGGGCACCGATCTGCAGCGCTTCGCGACGGCGGAGGGCCAGCAGCCTCGCTGGATCGAGGAGGTGGCTCGCTCCGTCGCGCTCGCGGTGTCGGCCGAGGCGAAGCAGCTCGGCTACGCCGGTCCGGTCGGCATCGACGCCTTCGTCTTTGCGGGGCCCGCTGGCCCGCTGCTGCACCCCCTTGTCGAGATCAACCCGCGCTGGACCTTCGGCCGCTTCGCCCTGCGCCTGCGCCGCCGCATCCACACCGGCAGCCGGGCGGTCTGGAAGCTCCTCACGAAGAAGGACGTGGGCGGCGACTTCGTCGGCCGCGTCGAGGCCCTCCAAGGGGAGCTCCCCCTCCTGCGGGACGGCTCCCTCCTGCGCCGCGGCGTCGTGCCCACCGGCGACCCG
>JAJDAI010000817.1 GCA_029261955.1 Deltaproteobacteria bacterium
GTGGCAGGCCTCGCAGGTCTGCCCGCGGAACTGCCTCCCGTGCGGGTTGTCGTGGCAGTCGATGCAGGCCTCGGCCTCGGTCGGCACGAACAGGGCCTTCTTCGTGTGGCAGTCCTCGCAGGCGACCTCTTCGTGCTGGCCGTGCAGCGCGTAGTCGCTCTGGGCCGCGTCGTTGTGGTCGAAGATCGACGCCGCGAGGGGCAGCGCCTTCCAGTCGTCCTCGTCGTGGCAGGTGCGGCACTGGGTCAGCAGCGGGCGGGTGGACTCGGAGCCGCCGTGCACGTCCTCGTGGCAGGAGGCGCAGGACGCGTCCAGGCCCGTCCACTCGGGCTCCTTCTCGTGGCATCCCTCACACTCGATCTCGGCGTGCTTGCCGCGCAGCGCGAAGCCGACGCTCTGGTGCTCGAAGCTGTCCTTGTGCATCTGGATGAGCTCGAAGTCGGGGCCGCGGTGGTCGTCGTGGCAGCCCTGGCAGTCCTCGTCCCGGTTGGCGTGGAAGCCGCGCCGCGCGTCGATCTGCTCCTGCACCGACTCATGGCAGCTCAGGCAGCGCTCGGCCGTGACCCCCGCGCCCGGTTCGTGGCAGGACGTGCACTTCGTGATCTTGTCCAGGTCCGCGTGATCACGGGCCAATTCGCCTGGACTGACGAAGCCTCCGAAGCCCTGGGCCTGGGCTTCGGGAAGCCCGGATCCGGCAAGATCGGCCGCAGCGAGCCCCAGCAGCAGGCCGAGGGCCAGCCGCCAGAGGATGGTTGGTCCTCGGGTCATCGAATCTCGGTTGCGCTCAGAAGCGCGTTGAGGTCAGTCGTCTTCGGTCAGGCGCGCGGAGGCCCGCACGTTGTCCTCGAAGTCCTGGAGCAGGTCGGCGTTGTTGTCGGCGTCGATGAAGATGGTGCCCCCGTCGATGACACCCGAGTCCGGGTCGACCCCGTCGAACCAGAGGTCGACGTCGAAGAGCACGGTGAGTCGGTTGAGGGCCTGTTGGAGGGTGAGCTCCTCCTCCACCTCGAACTCGTCGTCGAAGGCGGAGTTCACGATGACGTCGTTGCCCAGCGGCGAGCGGGCCTCGAGGTAGATGGAGACGCCGGAGCCGATCGGGTCCGAAGCGACGGACGCGGGCTCCGCGTAGAACTCGAGCTCGCAGATCGTGTCGAAGCTCACGTCGACCTCGCCCAGGCTCTGGTCAGCGAGCAGATCGACCGTGAAGGGCCCCTCGAAGTAGGTCTCCACCTCTTCGCCCGCGCTGCAGGCCGCGATCTCGAACTTGCTCACGTTCATCCAGGCCTCGCTGATCTGGGCGACGTCGCGCGCCTCGGAGAGCACCTGGCCCTCGGCGGCGACGCTCAGCTGCATCGCGTTGCCGATGTCGGTGCCCTGGCCCCCGTTGGGGTTGCAGGCCACGAGGAAGAGCAGGGGGAGCAGACGGATCATGCTTGCGTGCCTTCGGTCTCGGGCCACTGGGTGACCGGGAAGAGCTGGAACGCAAAATGGTAGACGGCCTGAGGTCCTTCGCCAGTGCCATCCAGTTGCAGGACCTCCTGACGGAGCTCGTAGAGGCGCTTCTTGAGGTGCTGGAGCTGGGGGTTCGTCAGGCGCACGGCGACGCCTCCGACTTCCCGCTCGTCCAGCGGAACGTTGTCCATGGCCTCTTCGGCGCGGTGGAGCATCTGCTGGTGAAAGCGGCGCGCGGCGAGGGCGCGGAGCTGCGGGCCGGTGGTCAGCAGGGGCTGGGACTGCTGCAGCCGGCCGTCGGCGGTGCGCTCGACGAGGTTCAGCTCGAAGAGCAGCTCCAGCGCCTTCTTCGCGTTCGACGCGGGGATGGGCGGGCGGAGCTGGCGGCCGATCCACGCCGGGTCCTCCTGGAAGTCGCCCCGGGCGACGAGCTCGCGGATCGGCACGCAGTACCAGAGCGCGAAGTAGTCGTACTGGGAGCGGTCTAGCTTCCGCGTCGCCCGGTATCGGGGGACCGAAGAGAGCTGCTCGAACCACTTCGAGCGTTCCTCGGTCGTGCCCGCCTGGTTCATGCGGACGAGGGCCACGAAGTAGCGGGACTCCTGCTCGTCCAGATCGAAGGCGTGGGCGAAGCGGCCCGCGGTGTCGTCCGTGAGGTTGCGATCCCCGTCCATCACGAGCTTGAGGTAGCTCGGCGAACCCAGGCCCGCCTTGCGGCTGAACCAGCGGTACGAATAGCGCCGCGACTTCGCCTGCATGAGCGCCCACGCCTGCCGGATGAAGTCCCGGTAGTCGAGGAAGTCGAAGACGCTCAAGCTCTTGTGAGTACGTTCCACGTGTTGATCCTAGGGGTCTGGATTGGTGCAGACAGGGCTTTCTGCGCGATTGTGTACGCTGGTGAGTACAGGGTATCCGAGGTCATGTGAGTACGGAGCTGCTCGAGCGATCCCCGATCGCCCTGCACGCGCTACCCTTCCGGCCCTCCCGGAGCCTCCGACCATGCGCCTGCCCGAATACGACTCCCTCGACGCCACTGCGATGGCGGACCTCGTCCGACAAGGCGAGCTGGATCCCGCCGAGCTGCTGGAGGCCGCCGCCGAGCGGATCACGGCCCGCAACCCGGCCCTGAACGCCGTGGTCTACGACATGGTCGAGCGCGCGCGATCGCGGGTGGACAAGCTGCCCGATGGGCCGCTGCGCGGGGTGCCCTTCCTGGTGAAGGACCTGAAGATCAAGATCGAGGGCACGCCCACGTCGAACAGCACGAAGCTGAGCGCCCAGGCCCCTGCGGCGAAGTCCTCGGTGCTGGCCGAGCGCTACGAAGCGGCCGGGCTGCAGATCCTCGGCAAGACCAACACGCCCGAGTTCGGGATCATGGGCATCACCGAGCCGGCGCTGCGCGGGCCCTGCCGGAACCCCTGGAACCCCGACCACACGCCCGGCGGCAGCTCCGGCGGCTCGGGCGCGGCGGTGGCGGCGCGCATGGTGCCGATCGCCCACGGCGGCGACGGCGGCGGCTCCATCCGCATCCCGGCGTCCGCCTGCGGGCTCTTCGGGCTCAAGCCCACCCGCGGGCGGGTGACCATGGCGCCCTTCGTCGGCGAGGCCTGGGGCGGCTTCGTGCAGGAGCACGTGCTCAGCCGCAGCGTGCGCGACAGCGCCCTCATGCTCGACATCGCCGACCCCCTCACGCCCGGCGAGCCCTACGCCGCGCCGCACAAGGCCCGGCCCTGGGTGCAAGAGGCGGCCACTGCGCCCGGCAAGCTGAAGGTCGCCTTCACGCGCGACAACCTCTACGCCGGCGAGGCGCACCCTGACTGCATCGCGGCGGTGGACGACGCGGTCGCGCTGCTGAAGGACCTGGGCCACGAAGTGGTGGAGGCGAAGCCGAGCTTCCCCCGCGAGGCCCTCGTGCACGCCTACTTCCTCACGGTGGCCAGCGGCGTCGCCTGGTTCGTGGAAGACGCAGCGAAGGCAACCGGGCGCAAGCCGCGGTCCTCGGACTTCGAGCCCGCGACCTGGCTGCTGGCCCAGATCGGCTGGAAGACCCGCGCGCCCGAGCTCATCGACGCGCAGATCGCCATGCAGCGGGCGGGCCGCGAGGTGGCCGGCTTCTTCGAGGACAACGACGTCTTCCTGACCGCCAGCCTGGGGCGGCCGCCGGCGAAGGTGGGCTCGCTGTCGATGTCCTCGTCCGAGGGGATCCAGCTGGCCCTGCTGCGCGCGATGCCGTTGCCGGCGCTGCTGGACGTCGCCATCGCGAAGATGGGGGAGGACAAGCTGTCCGCGACGCCGAACACCCAGCTCTTCAACCAGACCGGTCAGCCGGCGATGTCGATGCCGCTGCACTGGAACGCCGAGGGGCTGCCCATCGGCGTGCAGATCGCCGGACGCTTCGGGGACGAGGCGACCCTGTTCCGCCTGGCCTCGCAGATCGAAGAGGCGCGGCCCTGGGCCGACAAGGTGCCGCCGGGGCTCGAGGCCGGTTGAGGGGCCCGAGAGGCCCCCGCTTCGCGCGCGCCGGCGAGCCCGAGGCTCCTCAGCCCGGGGGCAGCTCGAACCAGAAGGTGCTGCCGCGGCCGGGCTCGGACTCGTAGCCGATCGTGCCCCCGTGGCGCTGGACGATGAGCTCGCAGATCGCGAGGCCGACGCCGCGGCCGGCGTACTCCCCGTCGGCGTGGAGCCGACGCCACAGATCGAAGACCGCGCGCCCCGCGTGCTCGGCGATCCCGATCCCGGTGTCCGCGACCTCGATCCGAACCCCCGTGGGGCTCGCGCGCCGACGGAGCGTCACGCTGGGGGTCGCCCCGGGCTCGACGAACTCCAAGGCGTTGCCGATCAGCTCCACCAGGAGCTCCTCCAGCTGGTCCGGATCCGCCAGGACCTCGCCCAGGACCTCGGAGACCACGACGGCGCCGCTGGAGGCGATCACGAGGCGCAGGCGCGCGCACGCGGCGGCAAAGGCTTCGTCCGCGGCCGTGAGGACGGGCTCCCCGCCCCGATTCAGGACCCGGGAGTAGCGCAGCACGTCCTGCAGCTGCGAGGCGAGGCGCTCGCTGGCGACCTCGATCCGCTCGATGTAGCCCTCGGCGCGGGCGTCCAGCTCCCCCAGGCGGGGCTTGAGCAGGCCCAGGTACTGGCGGATGTGGCGGACCGGGGCGCCCAGGTCGTGGCTCACGGCGTAGGCCAGGCGCTCCAAGGGAGGCTTGGGGCTGTCCGGCATCGGCGCTACCCCTCGGGCAGACGCACGAGCTTCATCCAGTACTGCTCGACATCGCGCAGCACCCCGGACAGGGCCTCGAAGGTCGGCGGCTTGACGATGAAGCCGGCCACGCCGAGGTCGTAGCTCTTGAGCACATCCTCGCTCGCCTTGCTCGTGGTGAGCACCACGACCGGGATGCGGCGAAGCTCGGGGTCCTTCTTGATCTCGGCCAGGGCCGTCCGGCCGTCCATGCGGGGCATGTTGAGGTCGAGCAGCACCACCCCCGGCTGCGGGCTGGTCCGTCCGGCGTAGCGGCCCTCCCGGCGGAGGTACTCCAGCAGCTCCTCGCCGTCCTTGACGAAGTCCAGGGGGTTCAGCGCGCGGCTGTCCTCCCAGGCCTCCCGGGCCAGCAGCCGATCATCCGGGTCGTCTTCGGCGTACAGGACGCCCACCACGTCTTCGGTCATGTCCCGTCCTCCTCAACTTGGACGCTCGCTCCCGCGGGCAGGCATACCACGAACGTCGCGCCCTCACCCTCGCGGCCGAGGGCCACGATCGTCCCGCCGTGGCGCTGCACGATCCGGCCGCACAGCGCGAGCCCGACCCCCGAGCCGTCGAATTCGTCCCGGCCATGGAGCCGCTGGAAAGGCTCGAAGATCGAGGTCGCGAACTTCGGATCGAAGCCGATCCCGCAGTCGCTGACCGCGATGCGGTGGGCGGTCGCGCCGGAGCTCGCGGCCAGGAGCCCGGCCGCTGGGACCTCGCTCCACTCGATCTCCACGCGCTGCGCCCGTCCGGAGTCGCGGTACTTCAGGGCGTTCCCGACCAGGTTCTGGAAGAGCTGTCGCAGCTGGCTGGCGTCCCCGAGCACGGTGGGCAGGGGGCCCACCTCGACCGTGGCGCCGGCCTCGGCGATGGTCACCTCGAGGTCGCTCAGCACGCCGTCGACCAGCGGCCCGAGGGCGACCGTCTCCATCCGGGTATCGGTCCGGCTGGCG
>JAJDAI010000818.1 GCA_029261955.1 Deltaproteobacteria bacterium
GGTGTCGATCAGCGACGGCTGCCCGGAAGCGTACTGGACGGTCGACATCGACTCCGCGGGCGCTGTCCAGTTGGAACAGGCGGGCGCGGGAGGCGTCGACGCGTCCTCGTGGAGCACCGGAGCGCCGGCGGTGTCGACGTGGACCCACGCCGCCGTCGTCGTGGACCGCGCCGCGAACGAGGCCACCTACTACCTGAACGGGGTCGAAGATTCGGTCTTCGCCTTGCCCGCTGCGTTCATCGGGGTACCCCAGACAGCGACCGGGCGCCTGCGTCTGGGACACCAGAGCTTGTGCTTCTACGGAGCGATCGACGAGCTGCGCATCTGGAATGCAGCTCGCACAGCCAGCGAGGTCGCCGACGCCATGTGTCAGACCCTGACGTTCGCGCCCTTCTTGGCGCTGAGCTTCCCCTTTGATGCGAACGAGCACGACCAGGGGCCCAACGCCCGGCAGATGAGCCTCAGCGGAGGAACTCTGCAGCTCTTTCCCCACACTCCGTCCCGCTAGCTTCTCTTCCAGCAGAACCCGCCCCCCGGTGGGTTCTGCTCGTTCTGGGGGAGCTCCCTACCCCCCGATCGGCCCGTCATCGAGCGCGGGCTGCTGCTCCGCGTCCTCGGTCCGCCGGATCCGCACCTCCTTGATGTGCGTGCCCTTGCAGGCGGTGACGATCAGCTCGTGGCCGTCGACGACCACCTTGTCGCCGCGGGTCGGGGCCTTGCCGAGCGCGTTGAAGGCGAGCCCGCCCACGGTCTCACCCGGCTCACCCTTGAGCGTCCAGCCGGTGGTCCGGTTGAAGTCGAGGACCGAGGTCGAGCCGCGCACCGCGTAGCGGTCCTTCGACAGCCGGCGGATCAGGTCCAGCTCCGCGTCGTCGAACTCGTCCCGGATCTCGCCGACGAACTCCTCCAGCACGTCCTCCTGGCTGACCAGGCCGACCGTGACCCCGAACTCGTCCTTGATGACCGCCAGCGGCACGGCGTCGCGCTGCATCACCGCCAGGATGTCGAGGATCGGCTTGCGCTCCGGGACCTGGGCGAGCGGCTTGAGGATCTCGGAGAGATCGGTGCCGCCGGCGCGGGTGAGCCCCACCACGTCCTTGAAGTGCACGAAGCCGATCATGTCGTCGATCGAGCCCTTGTGGACCGGCAGGCGGGTGTAGCGATCGCCCAGCATCACGTCGAGCAGGTCCTTCGGCGCGATGTCGCGGTCGACGCTGACGATCTCGGTCCGCGGCGTCATCACCTCGACCACCGTCCGGTCGACCGCCCGAGCGACGTTGCCCAGCAGCCCCGCCGCGGTCCCCTGGCGCGGGTCCGCCCGCAGCTTGCGGGCCAGCTCGAGCACCTCCTCTTCGCCGGAGCCGCGCTCGTCCGAGGGGTTCGCCAGCCGCCGGACCACGGGGTCGATCACGCGGTCGAACAGCCAATGCAGAGGCCGGGCGAGCCGGTGGATCAGGTAGAGCGGCAGGGCGACCGCGTAGGAGACCCGACGCGGGTTCTGCGCCGCGACCGCCTTGGGCAGGACCTCGCAGAACACCAGCACGAACACCGTGAGGACCACCGTCGAGACGACGATGCCGCGCTCCGGACCGAGCGCCTCGACCGCCAGCGCCGAGGCGATGGTGGCGGCCAGGATGTTGGTGATGTTGTTGCCCAGCAGGATCGTCACCAGCAGCTTGCTGGTGGACTGCAGGAGCCGCTTGGCCGCCAGCGCGGACAGCGCGTTGGACGAGTCGAGGTCGGACTGCATCTGGTGGGCACGCATCCGCAGCAGCGCCGTCTCGCTCCCGGAGAAGAAGGCCGACAGGAGCAGACAGATGAAGATGAGCAGGATCTCGGTGCTGGCAGTCATGCCCCCAGCCTTCCAGGGCTGACGGCCGCGTCAAGGCCGCACCGCGGCCTGACCCCTACTCCGCCGCCGCCTCCAGGACCTCGTCGGCCCGAAGCACCCGCAGGAACAGGGCCTCCCGCGCCAGGTCCACCTCCACCTCGATGGGCGGCTTGCGGCCATCGGCCGTGCGCACCACGAGGCAGAGCGGGCGGTCGAAGGTCGCCTCGGAGCGGGCACCCGAGATGACGACCACCCAGCGGCCGTCGGTCAGGGCCAGGAGCGAACCGGGGGGGTAGGCGCCGACGCGGTTGACGAAGAGCTGGAGCAGGTGCCGGTCGTAGAGGCCGCCGCGGGCCGCGTACATCCGCTCGATGGCGGCGGTGGGCAGCATCAGGGCGCCGCCTGGCCGGTGGCGGGTCAGCGTGTCGTAGTCGTCCGCGATCTTGAGGATTCGCGCGAAGAGCGAGGGGCGAGGCACCGAGTTGCAGGGATGGTGGTGCTCCAGCAGGGCGAGCATCCGGCGGACGCGGGCCTCGTGGAAGCCCCGCTGCACCAGCATCAGGCGCGCGCCGGCCGAGGCGTGCAGCTCGAAGGACGCCGGCTCGCCGTGATGCCGCACGAAGTAGCCGGCGTCGTGCAGGCCGGCGCAGACCCCCAGGTCCGAGAGCGCCTGGTCGGACAAGCCGAGCTCCCGCCCGATCAGCAGCGCCAGCGTCGCCACCTGCACGGTGTGCCGGGTCATGGGGGTGCGGGTCGTGTCGTGGGCGACGTCCGCCATCTCCCGGTCGCGGGCTTCGGCCGTCATGTCGGCGACGTCGGTCATCGCCTTGCGCACCGGCAGCGCGTTGAGCGAGCGCCCCGAGGCCAGGTCGTCCCAGACCGCCCCCACCGCGCGGGCGCTCGTCTCGAAGGCCGTCGCGGCGTCCGCCGTGAGCCGGCGATCCCCTTCGTAGGCCGTGCGGAAGCGGTAGAGCGGCTCCAGCTGCACCGACTCGACCCCCGCCTCGGCGAGCCAGCCCTGGAGGCGGGTCCGCGGACGCTCGGGATCGGGATCCCCGGCCACGCAGGCGATCAGCCCGCGCACCTGGTTCGCGTTCAGGGGGCGGTGGAAGAACAGGCCGCCGACGCGGTGTCGGTTCCACTGCTCGCAGAGCCGGGCGCCGAAGTCGGAGTGCGGGCCGAAGCGGATGCGGATGTCGTTGACGTAGACCTGGTCCTCGACGAGCACCAGGTGGACGGGGCCCAGCAGCTCGTAGAGGGACCGGAGCGAGCCCTCGAGCTCGTGGACCGGCGAGTCGAAGGCCCGGTTGCGCAGGTCGTGGATCTTCGACATGCCGAGCGTGCCCGACAGGATGCGGACGAAGCGGTCCCCCGCCTCGCGGACGCGCGACGCCAGCTCCCGGTTCTCGGCCGCCCGGGCGCTGCCGAGCGCTTGGGCGAGGGTGTCCTGGGCCTGTTCGACGAGCCCTGCTCCTGCTTCGCTCACGACTGCCCCTCCTCACCGGTCGGGTCCTCGATCTCGAACTCGAACTCGAAGGACCGCTCCAGGGCGTCCAGGGGGAGGGTCGTGGGCGAGGGCTTCGGAGCTGGCGCCTTCGGGACCGGCGCACCCGGCAGGGAACGCTCCCAGGGCGGACGATCCCCCGCCGTGGGCTCGGGGCCACCGCGCTGCGTCGAGGCAGCCCCGCCTCGACGGGCCGGAGCTGGGCGAGCTGGGGCCGGGCGGGCTGGCGCCGGGCGGGGCGGCGCCGGACGGGACGGGGCGGGACGGGACGGAGCGGGGCGGGACGGGGCGGGACGGGACGGAGCCTCGGCGGGCTGAGACCCGTCGGGCGACGTGCCCTCCAGGGCGTCTCGGGCCAGGGCAGCCACCTCGTCGCTGCCGCCTGTCAGCTCCAGCAGGACCTTGCGCGCGTCGCGCCGAGCCGCCAGGGCCACGAGCGCCGCCACGCCAACCCGGCGGGCCCGGACCTCCTTCGGGCGGAACTTGCGCAGGAAGCTGCGGCGCTGCACGACCGGCACCAGCTCCGCCAGCGCGCGCTCCGGATCCAGGCGGGCCAGCGTCGCGCCCAAGGCGTCCAGTTCGGCGGACGAAGCCCCCTCCGCGACGCGGGAGTCGAACTGCCCGTGCACCGGGGACCAGCCGCCCTTCTCGCCCAGGCCCGCGACGACCTCGAGGGCCCGAATCCGGACCTCCTCTTCGGGAGCCGCCAGCAGCAGGACCAGGAACGAACGCTGGCTCCGTTCGGCCGAGCGCCCGATCTGACCGAGGAACTCGAGCTTCACCTCGGGCGCACCCCGGTGGATGACCTCGGTCAACAGCGCCCGGCTCTCCGACTCGGCGCCGCTGGCCAGGACCCGCAGCAGGTCGGCGGCCACCCGCGGCGTGCTCTCGGCGAAGCGGGCCTTCACGTCGTCCACGCGCCGGGGCATGTGCGCTTCGATCAGCTGGCGGGTGAAGCGGCGGGCAGTCGGGCCCCGCTCCAGCTCGAGCAGCTCGAACAGGGTGGGCAGCGGGTCGCCCCCCACCAGCTCGAGCAGGCCCTGGTAGGCGGGCGGCGGCGTGGTCGCCGACTCGGGCACCGTCGCCAGGATCCGGCGCAGGGAGCTCACGCTGGCGAAGCTGTCCACCAGGCGGTTCATGGCGTCCTGGTCCGCGGGCGCGTGCCGGCCGAAGTCCCGGGCCCCGGCCATGCGCCGCGCCACCCGAAGCAGGAGATCGACCTCTTCCTCGTTGAGCAGGAAGTCGCGCACCTCGGCCAGGAAGGGCTCCGCTTCCAGCGGGCACAGCGGGTCGCCGGGGTTCTCCACCGCGAGCAACAGGGCCGCGACGAGCTGGACGAGGTCCTCGGGCAGCTGCCGTGAGCCGTACTCCTCACGCAGGGTCGCGCAGGCCTGCTCGTCCACGGGGACGAAGCGCGGCGCCTCGCTTCGCTCCAGCACGGGGGCCGGCAGATCGAAGTCGGCCGGGGCCCGGGCGCGCGAGTCGGCGGCGGGCTGGAAGCCGGCACCCACCGCCCCGAGGGCGGCCCCCGACGCGGCGAGGTCGGGGTCGTCTTCGTCGTCGCTGGGCACGAAGCCCTCGACCGCCTCGATGGTGATGTGGTCGAAGGACGCCTTCCACAGCAGGGTCAGGACGTCGTCCTCGTCCAGGTGCACGCCGACGTAGCGGATGGACAGGATGGCCAGGAACTGGACGAGCTCGTCCCAGGGGGCCGCGGGCCCGATCGTCAACCGGCGCACGCCGTCCCGGAAGAGCTTGAAGGCGAGGGAGCGCTCCCAGTCCATCTCCCGGTAGACGATGTGCTCGCCGAGCAGCAGCTCGAAGGGCCGGACCTGGAGATCGAGGGCACCGAAGCCGCCGAGGTGAGCCTGGAACGACGCCCTCACGTCCTCGAGGAAGGTGCGGATCACCTCGTTCGCGGGGTCGTAGATCAAGTAGGCGCGGGAGGCCCGGGCGAGGGCGCGCATGCAGTCGCCCGCCGAGCGGGTCTCGGGGCTGGAGCCCAGGCGGGCCTCGACGGCCAGCAGCTCGGCACGGACATCGACCTCGGAGGCGGCCTCCTCGTCGGGCTGTGGAGCTGGATCGTCGGCTTCCGGCAGCAACGCGGAACCTCCTTTCGTGCGGGGCGGCGGGCGTCCATGCCCGCCGGGGTGGTCGGCGGACACGACAGGGCTCTCGCGGCCCACCCCGACAGAACATAGCCGCTCGTTGGGCGCGAATCCTCAACTGTCCGCGGCGGGCCTGCATCGCAGGCGCACGGCTCGGCTCGCTCGGTTGCCCCCGCCGCCCGATGCGCGCACAGTGCCGGCGGAGGTCCCTTGGCACGCGGCGCAACCATCTTCCAGTTCGAGATCGGCCTGTCCGACGTCGACCGCGGGATCTACGAGCAGCTCAGCCTGAGCGCGGCGCAGCACCCCTCCGAGAGCGCGCCCTACCTCGTGGCCCGGGTCCTGGCCTACGCCCTCGAATTCCGCGAAGGCATCACCTTCACCTCGGGCCTCTCATCGGGGGACGAGCCGGCGATCTGGGTCCGGGACATGACGGGCCAGCTGCACGACTGGATCGAGATCGGCACGCCCGAAGGCCCCCGGCTGCACAAGGCGAGCAAGGCGGCGAGCCGGGTCGCGGTCTACTGCCACAAGGAGCCCCTGTCCTGGCTGCGCGGCCTGGCGAAGGCGCGGGTGCACGCATCGGGGGACATCGATCTGTTCGCCTTGCCGATCCAAGGCATCAGCGAGCTCGCGGACGCCGTCGAGCGACGCAACAGCTGGTCGATCTCCCACATCGAAGGGACGCTGTACGTCGATGTGGGGGAGCAGCACCACGAGCTGGTGCTGGAGCGGCTGACCTGGCCCGACTCCTAGGCGAGCGCCCTCAGCGCGTCGCGGCCCCGAGCACCCGCCGCCGCAGCCACTCCGGCAGCATGCGACCCAGCTGGATCAGGAAGCGGATCCGCTTCGGGAACATGCGGTGCGCGCGCCCGCGCTCGATCGCGGCGAGCATCTCCC
>JAJDAI010000819.1 GCA_029261955.1 Deltaproteobacteria bacterium
CAGATGGTGCTGCTGCTGGCGGTCATCGGCGCGGCCGACGCCCTGGACCGGGAGAGCGGCGCCGATCGGGGCGCGTCGCTGTGGCGCTTCCTGGCTGGGAAGTGGACCCACCCAAGCGTCGGCGCGGCCTCGGCCCGCGGCTTCGGCGTGGGTCTGGTCTGCGGCGGCCTGCTGACGGCGCTGGTGCTGCTGCTCCAGTTCACCGCGGGCGCGCAGTCGGCCCTGCAACCGCGCGGCGTCTTCTTCGTCACCCTGAACAGCGCGACGCCGGCGATGGCCTCGGTCCTGTTCTTCCTCAACGCGGCCCTCATCGAGGAGCTGGGCTACCGCTTCTTCGGCGGGACCTGGCTCCTGTCCGTCAGCCGCCGTCGCTGGGTCGCCATCGTCGTGCCCGCCCTGGTCTTCGGCCTCTCGCACGCGCGCATGGACTTCCTGCCCCCCGCCGATCCCTTCTGGGCCCGCCCGCTCGTGATGACCTGCGTGGGCCTCGTCTGGGGCTGGGCGCTCTTCCGCTTCGACGCGCTGACCGTCGTGCTGAGCCACTGGGTCGGCGACCTCGTCTTCTTCAGCTGGCCGCGCATCGCCTCGGGCGAGCTGGGGGTCGTCGTGCCGGCGGTCCTGGCCTGCCTCGTGCCGCTGACCCCGGCGCTGCTGTTGCTGCCGCGGCTGTTCCGGCGCGGGGCCGACCCGGGGGGCTGAGAGCCTGTGAGGCCCGCGCCGCCGGTTGCCCGCTCCTGGAGGGCTCCGGTCGTGCTGGAGTGGTGCCTCGCTCCGCGCCACGAGGGCCTGTCCTCGCCTCGCGGGTGAGGGGGATGCTGTGGCCTTCAGGCCCTGGACACTCGCGGCCTGCGCCGCCCTGTGGCTGCTCGCGACGGGCGGCCCTGCGGCCGCGTGCAGCAGCAGCGACGACTGCTGGGAGGACGAGTGCGGTTGGCGGCCGGACTTCTTGGTGCTCGCGTCGCCGCCCGAGCCGGCGGACCTGGAGCTGGTGTCCACCGACGTCGAGGGCGAGGTGTGGGACGACTGCGAAGGGGACAGCCGGCCCTACCAGGAAGCGGTCGTGCGCCTCACCAGCGGGCAGCCCGTCGTGCTCGTGCGGGATCCCGAGCGGGACGGGGACGGCTACGCGGACATCACGGCCATCAACCTGGTGCCCACTGCGGGCAGCGTGGAGCTGAGCCTGGGCTCGAGCGGCTCCGACCCCTTTCTCTCGGGAGCCGCCGACTTCCGCTGGGCCGGCGCCGAGCCCGGCGTTCGCAGCCAGCTCCAGGCCGCGAGCTTCGACGAGGCTGGCCGCTTCTCCGGCTGGGGCGAGCCCGTCGTGGTGCTGATGCCCATCCGGGGCTGGTCCTGCGGCTTCGCGCCCGGGGGCGGCGGTGTGCTGGCCTTGCTCCTGCTTCCGCTGCTCCGACGCCGACGCAGCAAGCCCGGTTGATTCCCCCCGGAGCGACCCCTACTCTCCGCGTCCCTCGCCCTCCGTAGCGGCGAGTCAACGCAGGAGGCTCCCATGGCCGATGAGCAGAACGACTTCGATTTCGTCCCCCGCGAGCTGTCTCCCGTCGAGACGATCCGGCACTCCGCCGCGCACCTCCTGGCCAGCGCGGTCGACCAGCTCTACCCGGGCACGAAGTTCGGCATCGGCCCGCACATCGACCACGGCTTCTACTACGACATGGACATCCCCACCTCGGTGAGCGACGGCGACCTGCCGGCCATCGAGCTGGCCATGCGCAAGATCGCCAAGGGCAACCACAAGTTCGAGCACTTCATGCTTCCCAAGAAGGAAGCGGTGGCCTGGGCCGAGGCGAACGACGAGCCCTACAAGGTCGAGCTGATGGAGGGCATCGAAGACCCCCAGATCAGCTTCTACAAGCACGGTGGCTTCACCGACATGTGCGCCGGCCCGCACGTGCGCTACTCCAAGAAGCTCAAGCACTTCCGGCTGACCCACGTCGCAGGCGCCTACTGGCGGGGCGACGAGAAGCGCCCGATGCTGACCCGCATCTACGGCGTGGCCTTCGAGACGAAGGAGGAGCTCGAAGAGCACCTGCACCTGCTGGAGGAGGCGAAGAAGCGCGATCACCGCCGCATCGGCAAGGACCTGGAGCTCTTCCGCATCACGGGCGAGTACGGCGGCGGGCTCTGCACCTGGCTGCCCAACGGCGCCTTCATCCGCAAGGAGATCGAGGACTTCTGGCGCGCCGAGCACCTGCGTCGGGGCTACGAGTTCCTCTTCACGCCGCACATCGCGCCGCGCGCGCTGTGGGACAAGTCCGGGCACACCGACCACTACGCCGAGAGCATGTACGGCCCCATGGAGGTCGACGACGAGCTCTACCAGCTCAAGCCGATGAACTGCCCCTTCCACATCGGCGCCTACAACAGCCGCGTGCGCTCCTACCGCGAGCTGCCGATCCGCTACGCCGAGCTGGGCACCGTCTACCGCTACGAGCGCTCCGGCGCCCTGCACGGCCTCATGCGCGTGCGCGGCTTCACGCAGGACGACGCCCACCTCTTCTGCACCGAGGACACGCTCGAGGACGAGCTGGGCGGCTGCCTCGACATCGCGAAGACGATGTACGAGACCTACGGCTTCCCCGAGTACAAGGTCGAGCTGAGCTGCCGGGACTCTGAGAACACCGAGAAGTACCTGGGCGACGACGCCATCTGGGAGCTGAGCGAGCGCACGCTGGCGAAGGTCCTGGACGACCGGGGCATCCCCTACAAGCGCATCGAGGGCGAGGCGGCCTTCTACGGCCCGAAGATCGACATCAAGGTCGTCGACGCCATCGGCCGAACCTGGCAGCTCACGACGATCCAGCTCGACTTCACGCAGCCCGATCGCTTCGACCTGACCTACGTCGGCACCGACAACCAGCCGCACCGCCCGATCATGATCCACCGGGCCCTGCTGGGCTCCCTGGAGCGCTTCTTCGGCATCCTCATCGAGCACTACGCCGGCAACTTCCCGCCCTGGCTCGCGCCGGTGCAGGCCAAGGTCATGCCGCTGTCCGAGAAGTTCGTGGACTACGGCCGCGAGGTGACGGAGACCCTCCGCGCCGCGGGCCTGCGCGCGAAGCTCGACGATTCCGACGAGAAGCTCGGCTACAAGATCCGCCGCACCGAGATGGAGAAGGTCCCCTACGGCCTCGTGGTGGGCGGCCGGGAGGCCGAGTCGGGCACCGTGGGCGTTCGCAAGCGGCTCGACGGCGACCTGGGCGCCATGTCCGTGGACGACTTTGTCGCGCGGCTCCTGGAGGAAGTCGAACAGCGCGCGCGCTGACCCCCCCTGAGGATCGGCTTCGCACCCCGAGATCGGGCTTGACCGCTCGGCTCCGCCCCCCCTAGCTTTCCGGTCAGGAGAGCCAGTGCGGAGGGCGTGTGGGGCGCCCGTTCGAGGGGTTCATGCCGGGTGCATCGCGAGTTTCGTCGACCCCACCGCAACGCACGGGCAGCAGCCACGTGCGCGGCACCCTCCAGCGCAACTTCTTCGCCGTCCAGATCGCCTGCATCGTGCTCGGTGGCTTCATCTCGATCGTGTGGGGCGGTCCCCCCGAGTGGGGCATCAGCCTGCTCTGGGCCCTGTCCCTGGTGCCGGTCTGGTTGAGCATCGCCCGGGCGCCGGCCGCGATCGTCTCCTGCCACAGCCTGGTCCAGATGCTGCTGCTCTGGTGGTGGTTGGGCCAGCCCGCGGGCATGGCGTCGACCTGGGGAGCCGGGCTGCTCGCGCCCGCCTTCGTCGCGGCGCTGCCCGCCTTCTGGCTCGGTGTCTTCGGCGGCTGGGCCGGGGCCGCGGCGGGCACGGTGTTCGCCGTCTCGGCGCTCTGCGACACGCCCGGTGAACGCCTCGCCGCCGTCTTTGGCGTGGGCCTGAGCGCTGCGGTCGGCCAGAGCTACGGCAGCATCCACCGCAACCTGCTCCGCGCGCGACGCAGGCTCCGCGTCGAGGCGCTCACCGAGCCTGCGACCGGCCTGGGAAACCTCCGAGCCCTGGAGCGCGACTTCCCCCGCCTGCGGGCCCAGGCCGCCCGCGCGGGCGTGCCGCTGCTGCTGACGATGTGGGACCTGGACGGCCTGAAGCTGGTCAACGACACCTGGGGCCACGCCGCCGGGGACGCGCTGCTGAGCTCCTTCGCGGAGACCTTCGCGAAGACCTCCCGCGCGGCCGATGGGCTCTACCGGATCGGCGGGGACGAGTTCGCGGGGCTGCACCTGGGCCTGCATGACGGCTCGCTGCTCAGCGCGCGGCTGCGTCAGCGCTTCTCGATGGTCTCCGTCGGCTGGGCGCGGGATGAGGGCGAGGAGCTGGTGAGCCTGCGCCACCGGGCGGATCGCGAGCTCTACAAGGACAAGCACCGGCGGCGTGAGCGTCGGGCGGACCGAGCGGGCCTGGCCGCCTTCGTCGAGCGGGTCCTGCCGCTGTAGGCCTACTTCTTGTGCGGCCGCAGCGTCCAGCCGAAGCGGCCGCCGTCCAGATCCGGGTGGCTGCCGACCTCGGGCTGCGCGTCCGCGACGTCGTCCGCCAGCTCCGCGAGCTCGATCAGGCCCACGCCGGCGTAGTCCTCGCGCCCCACCTCGCCGTGCACGGCCCGGAGCAGCTGGGCCGCGCCGCGCGCGTGGCTGATGACGCCAGCGCCCTGCTCCTGCCTCGCCTTCACCCCCGCCGCGGACAGCTTGATCAGGGCCTTGAGCAGCTCCGCGGTCGGTCCGGTCCGGCCGGCGGCGTTCCAGAGCTCCTCCCAGGCGGAGTGGGCTTCCCAGAAGTAGCCGTGGTTGAAGAGGTCGAAGCCGAAGAGGTAGGGCTCGCTCGCGAAGGGCGCGGCCGGATCGAGCGGATCGACGGCGTCGTGCTCGGCGCCGTAGCTGTGCCCGGCCGCGTCGCGCTCGGGGTGCGGCGTGGTGCCCGGGACGTGGGCGTAGGCGGGGAAGGACCGCTTCGGGGCGTAGCGGGGGCGCCGGGAGAACCAGAGCATCGGCCAGGGGTACCGAGCCGCGCCCCCGGGCGCAAGCTCAGAGCAGCAGCTGGGCGACCCGCTGGAGGCCGTCCGGGGGCAGCTGGGCGCGCACCGAGAGGCGGTAGGTCGAGCGTTCGCCTTGCGGGATGACCGCGAAGATCTCCGCCCAGGCACGGGCGAGCACAAGCCCGCCGGGGCTGCGGATCTCGAGCCGGGCGCCGGGGCTGGGCGAGAGGATGCCGCTCGGGCCCGTCGCTTCCACGACGACGCCGTCGACCGCGCGGATCTTCAGGTCCACGATCTGACCGTTCGACACCAGGGTGGTGCGCAGGCCGGCCGAGGGGCGCAGGCTCGGGTCCGTGGTGAGGCCGGTCTCCGGCTTGCGCGGGTGGGCACCCGCTTCTTGCAGGGCGCTGCGGAGCTGCTGCAGTCCAAAGGGCTTCGAGAGGTACTGCTCGACCCCCAGGGCGCGCAGCTGGCGGGCCTGGGCCGACTCCCGGGCGTACAGCGCGCTGGTGGCCACGACCGGCACATCGACCAGCTCGCGGACCCGCCGCAGCGTGCGCACCACGCCGATGCCGTCGATGCCGGGCAGGTGCACGTCGAGCAGCACGAGGTCGGGCAGGCTGCCCGCCGCGGCGGCCAGGGCCTCGTGCCCATCGCCCGCGCTCTGGCAGCCGAAACCCAGCTGCACCAGCATCGCCTCGGCGATGGCGGCGGCGTCGGGATCGTCCTCGACGACCAACGCGAGTGGGCGTCCGCTGCGGGCGATTCTGGGGCTGTGGAGCCTCCGTGCGGGCAGCGCCATTGTGCCTCTCCAGTCCTGGGAATTCGTCGCTCCATCACTCTAGCGCGGAGGGGGGGCTTGGCCAGGACCGGCTGGGGGAACTCAAGGGATGCCAGCCTCCGCCGATGTATCCTGGTGACGCCGGGGGGCAAAGGGGACAGGCCGTTGACCGAGGCCGAATACGAGCGCCGCCTCCTGGAGGCCCTGCAGCAGCTGGGCGAGGGGGATTACGATCTGGGGCTGCCGCCGGCGCCCCCGGGGCCGCTCGCTGGCGTCGGCGCGGGCATCGCACGCCTCGCGGAAGTCCTGCATTCCCGCGAAGCCAACCACCGCGAGACCGAGCAGCTCTCGATGCTGCTGCAGGAGGTCAACTCCCAGCTCGATGCGTCCCGCCGTCAGCTCGCCCGGCTCGCGGACGAGGACGAGCTGACGGGCCTGCTCAACCGCCGCAGCTTCAGCGCCGCGCTGGACGGCTCGCTGCTGCGAGCCCGACGCACGGGGCAGAACTTCGCCGTGCTCTTCCTCGATCTGGACGCCTTCAAGGCCATCAACGACACCCACGGGCACGCGGCGGGGGACGCGGTGCTCCAGGCCGTCGGACAGCGGCTGCACGAGGTCGTGCGCGCCACCGACAGCTGCGCGCGGCTGGGGGGCGACGAGTTCGCGGTCTTGATGACCGTCGCCGAGGTCGACCACCTCGACGTGCTCGCCCGCAGGCTCCTCTCCGCCGTGACGGCTCCGCTCCGCTGGGAGGACCGCATCTTGAGCGTCGGCGCGAGCATCGGGCTGGTCGTGAGCGAAGGCGAGGACGAGTCGGCGGACGCCCTGCTGGATCGCGCGGACCGCGCCATGTACGAGGCCAAGGAGTCGGGCGGCAACCGCGTGCAGATCATCCGCTTCGCGTCCTGAGTCCAGGCGCAGGAGCAGGGCCCCCAGGCCGCCTTGCCAGCGAGTCGAGCGTCTGCGAAGGTCGGCCCCTTCTGCAGGGCCCCCATGCACGCCGTCGACGCATTCTCACCCGACTACGCCACCGCGCGCCGCCGCTTTCGCGAGCTGGCTGCGGAGCGCGGCTTCGTGCTCTCGGAGCACCCGGTGGGGCAGGTCGGGCCGGCGGGTGAGGAGCTCTCCATCGACGTCGCCTGGAAGGGCGCGGCGGCGCCTCGGCGGGCGGCTGTCGTCAGCTCTGGCACGCACGGGGTCGAAGGCTACTTCGGCGGCGCGGTCCAGCTCGCGCTGCTGGACGGGCCCTGGGGCAGCGCCGAGGTCCCGGACGACTGCGCGCTCGTCCTCATCCACGCGATCAACCCCTACGGCTTCGCCTGGAACCGCCGGGTCAACGAAGACAACGTCGACCTGAACCGCAACTTCCTGCTGGAGGGGCAGACCTTCTCCGGGGCGCCGGACGGCTACCGCCGCCTGGATGGCCTGCTGAACCCGCCCTCACCCCCGGCCGGCTTCGAGGCCTTCCTGCCCCGCGCCGCCTGGCAGATCCTGCGCACCGGCTTCGGCGCGCTCAAGGCCGCCATCGCGGTGGGGCAGTACGAGTTCCCGCAGGGCCTGTTCTTCGGCGGAGCGGGCCCGTCCCGCAGCCAGGAGCTGCTCGCCGAGCTGCTGCCCGCCTGGTTCGCCTCCACCGAGCGCGTCGTGCACCTCGACCTGCACACCGGCATGGGTGCGTGGGGCACCTGCACGCTCGCAGTGGCCGAGGACGAGTCCAGCGACCGCGTGCGCTGGCTGGCCGAGACCTTCGGCGCGGACTCCGTGCAGGGGCTCAGCGAAGACGGCGTGCTCTACCCCATCCGCGGGGTGCTCGGCGCCTGGCTCCAGGAGCAGGTTCCAGCCTGCGAGTACCAATGCATGCTCGCGGAGTTCGGCACCCAGCCCGTGCTCCGTGTGCTCCAGGCCCTGCGCGGTGAGAACCGCGCTCACCACCACGGCGTCGCCGGCTCGGCCTCGTCGCAGCGCGCGAAGCAGACCATGCTCGCCGCCTTCGCGCCCGGCTCGACGAGTTGGCGGCAGGCCGTAGTCGACCAGGCAGTCCGCCTCGCCGAGACCGCACGCACCACCCTCCACGAACCCGCCCAGTAGGAGCCCTTTGTGTCCCTGAACCTCATCGAGCGCCCGCGCCGCAACCGCAAGTCCGAGACCATCCGCGGGTGGCACCGGGAGACCTGGCTGTCCCCGCAGCACTTCGTCCTGCCGCTCTTCCTGCACGGCGGGACCGAGGACATCGCCATCGGCGCCATGCCCGGCTGCTTCCGCCTGTCGCCCGACGGCCTGGACCGCGAGGTGGAGGGGGCCCTGGAGGACGGCATCGGCTCGATCGTGCTGTTCCCGGCCATCCCCGAGGAGCTCAAGACGTCCTTCGGCGAGGAGTCCTACAACTCCGAGCGCTTGATTCCGGCGACCATCCGCCGCCTCAAGGCCCGCTGGCCCGAGCTGGTGATCGTCACGGACGTCGCCCTGGATCCCTACAGCTGCGACGGCCACGACGGCATCGTGCAGGACGGCAGGATCCTCAACGACGAGACGGTCGAGGTCCTGGTCAAGCAGGCCATCTGCCAGGCGGAGTCGGGGGCCGACGTCATCGCCCCCTCGGACATGATGGACGGCCGCATCGGCGCGCTGCGGGAGGGCCTGGACGGCGCCGGCTTCACGGAGGTGTCGCTGCTCAGCTACACGGTGAAGTACGCCTCGGCCTTCTACGGGCCCTTCCGCGAGGCCTTGGACTCCGCGCCCAAGTTCGGCGACAAGAAGACCTACCAGATGGACCCCGCCAACGTGCGCGAGGCGCTGCGCGAGGTCGCGCTGGACGAGAGCGAAGGTGCCGACATCGTCATGGTCAAGCCCGCGGGCCCCTACCTGGACGTCATCCGCATGGTGCGCGAGGCCACCGCGCTGCCCATCGCGGCCTACCAGGTGAGCGGTGAGTACGCGATGCTCAAGGCGGCCTGCGCCAACGGCTGGCTGGACGAGAAGAAGGTGGCCCTCGAGTCGCTGCTGTCCATCCGCCGTGCCGGCGCGGACGTGATCTTCACCTACTACGCGCGCCAGGCGGCCGCGTGGCTGAAGGAGCAGTAGATGCTGAAGCGAGCACTGATCGTCGGCGCATCGAGCGGCATGGGAGCCGAGCTGGGCCTCATCCTCGCGCGGGAGGGCTTCCACGTGGGGCTCGTCGCGCGCCGGCAGGACAAGCTCGATGAGCTGGCTTCGCGCATCTCGGGTGAGTTCCCCGACCGGGTTGTGAAGACCTGGGCGCACGACGTGTGCGAGGTCGCCGAGATCCCCGGCTTGTTCGCGCAGATCGTGGACGAGATGGATGGCCTGGACCTCATCGTCTACTCGGCCGGCGTCATGCCGCGCATCGAGGAGGACGAGTACGACACGGCCAAGGACAAGCTGATGGTCGACGTGAACGTCACCGGCTGCATGGCCTGGCTGAACCCCGCGGCGGAGCGCTTCGACAAGCTGGGCAGCGGCACGATCGTCGGCATCTCCAGCGTGGCCGGGGACCGGGGTCGCAAGGGCGCGCCCGCCTACTGCGCCACCAAGGCGGCGGTGACGACCTACATGGAGTCGCTGCGCAACCGGCTCGCGCTCAAGGGCGTGGACGTCATCACCATCAAGCCCGGCCCCGTGGCGACGCCGATGACCGACGGGCTGGACGGGCTGCCGATGCTGATCCAGGTGGAGGACGCCGCGGAGCAGATCTGGGCCGGCATCGCCGCCGGCGCCAACGTGCGCTACGTGCCCCGGCAGTGGCAGCCGATCATGACCCTCATCCGCCACATCCCGAGCGTCATCTTTCGGAGGCTGGGCATTTGAGCGACCTCGAGCGAGTCGAAGGCTGGGGGCTGAGCACCGCGTCCCTGTGTCACGTTGAGCGGCCGACCGACGCGGAGGGGGTGCGGAAGGCGTTTTCGCTCGCGGCGGAGCGCGGCTGGACCGTGGGCCTGCGCGGGGCCGGGCGGAGCTACGGCGACGCCTCGCAGAACGACGGCGGGCTGCTGTTGGACCTGCAGGAATGGAACCGCGTGCAGGGCTGGGATCCGGAGACGGGCATCGCCCGCGTGGACCCCGGGGTCACGGTGGAGCAGCTCTGGGAGCGCGTCGTGCAGGACGGCTGGTGGCCCAAGGTCGTCAGCGGGACCATGACGCCCACCATCGGCGGCGCCGCGGCCATGAACATCCACGGCAAGAACGCCTACAAGGTCGGCACCATCGGGGACTGGATCCAGGGCTTCGACCTGATCAGCCCCAGCGGCGACCTGCACTGCTCCCGGGACGAGAACGCGGACGTCTTCCACGCGGCCATCGGCGGCTTCGGCGAGCTGGGCGTGATGCACAACATCTCGCTCAAGAACCACTTCGTCGATTCGGGCCGGTTGATGGAGTACCCCTTCGTCGAGCCGAACCTCGACGCGATGTTCGACCACTTCGAGGAGCTGCGGCAGGACGCCGACTACTGCGTGGGCTGGATCGACGCCTTCGCGGGCGGCTCCAGCCTCGGCCGCGGCCAGATCCACACCGCCAACTACCTGAGCGCGGACGAGGATCCCCGCGGGCTGGCCCTGCGGCCCCCGGACAAGCAGCGGCTGCCGGACCGGCTCTTCGGTGTCATCCCCAAGTCGATCATGTGGCGCTTCGTGCGGCCCTTCGCGCACCCGCTGGGCATGCGGATGATCAACCTGGCGAAGGTGATCGCCGGGGAGTACGCGCCGGGCAGCAAGTCGCCGTACCACCAGACGCACGCGGGCTTTCACTTCCTGCTCGACTTCATCCCCGACTGGAAGCTGATGCACGGGCGGCGCGGCCTCATCCAGTTCCAGCCCTTCGTGCCCGCCGACGCGGCGCGCGCCGTCTTCGGGCGGCTGCTCCGCATGCAGCAGGAGCGCGGGCTCGTGAACTGGCTGACCGTGATGAAGCGCCACAAGCCCGACCCGTTCCTGATGACGCACGGGCTGGACGGCTGGTCGCTGGCGCAGGACTTCAACGTCACCGACAAGAATCGGGCCGCGCTCTGGGCGCTGTGCCGCGACATGACGGAGGTCGTGCTGGACGCCGGCGGGCGCTTCTACCCCGCCAAGGACGCGACGCTGACCGCGGCGCAGTTCCAGCGTTCGCTCGGCCAGGCGACGATCAGCGAGTTCCGCGCGCTCAAGAAGCGCCTGGACCCGGACACCCGGATCCAGACGAACCTCTGGCGGCGCTTGATGGCGTGATCGGGACAGATGGGACGGGGTCTGACCCCAGCCCGCCCACTGAGCGGGTTGGGGTCTGACCCCAGCCCGCCCACGATCAGTGGTGGTGACCGGCGGTGCCGTCGGGGCCGTGCGGGTGGCCGTGGGCCATCTCGTCGGCGGACGCGGCGCGCAGGCCCGTGATCGTCACGTCGAAGTGCAGCGTCACGCCCGCGAGCGGGTGGTTCGTCGTGACGAGGACCTCCTCCTCGCTCACCGACTCGATCCAGAGCGGCAGCATGCTGCCGTCGTCCTGCTCGGCCATGAAGCTCACGCCGGGGAGCAGCTCCGCCTCGGGCGGGAAGGCGTCGCGCGGCACGGGCTGGGCGCCACCGGGGTCGCGGGGGCCGTAGGCCTCTTCGGGCGCGACCTCGACCTGCCGGCTGTCCCCGACCTTGAGGCCATCGAGGGCGTTCTCGAGGCCCGTGACGATGTTGTCGTGGCCATGGAGGTAGGGCAGGGGATCGTCCCCCTCGCTCTGGTCCAGGACCTCGCCTTCGGGGTTCTTGAGGATGTACTGGAGGAGGACGACGACGTCCGCGGCCACGATTTCGGGATTGCTCATGGCGGGGGAGTGTAGTCGGGAGTCTTTTTGCCTGCTGGAAGCAGCCGGGATTTATGGGGAACCGGGGCCGCGTCCGCCTTTCGTGGGGGCCGCTTCGAAGGTCCAGGTGATCCGCTCACCCGCGTCCGCGCCCTGGATCCAGGCGGTGAGGCGGTCGCCTTCCCGGGCGTAGCCGATGGTCTGGGGGAAGTCGTGCTGGGGGTTGGCGAAGACGACCTTGTTCGGCGCCTGGCTGGCGCAGAGGAAGGGCGTGGGCGGCTGCCGTCCGCTGGGGCTGGCCAGGTAGGTCAAGCCGCCGTTGACCAGGGCGATGCGCAGGAACTCGTGGCCGGTGGACTGCGGCGAGACGGTGCGCGCCATGCCGACCAGCTCGCCGCCCGCGGGCGCCATCCAGTGCTCCTCGTGCAGGTTCGGCCCGTCGCTTCGGGTCCAGGCCCCCTCCAGCCAATCGAGCGACGCGGGGTCGGTGCAGGGCGCAGCGGCGAGCAGGGTGAGGAGCCAGAGCATGGGGGGAGCGTAGAGCACCGAGCAGGAAAACCCTCGGTCGCCTCGCTCGTCCAGCCACCGCAG
>JAJDAI010000820.1 GCA_029261955.1 Deltaproteobacteria bacterium
AAAGGACCTCCCATGACCCGCACGTTCCGTCTGGTTTCCGTCACCTTCGCCGCAATCTCGTTGCTCGCTCTGAGCGGCTGCGACTACTTCGGCACCCACGAAGGCTACGAGGACGGGGAGCTCCCGCTCTTCGGCATCCAGGGAATGACGGCCTATGAGGTCGTGGGCGTCGCGCCCGAGACGGCCAGCGTGGGCGACGAGGTCACGGTCTTCATGGCCTCGGAGGCCGACGCGCCGGTCAACAGCTTCGTGGTCGACGACTTCTGGTTCTGCACCTCCGACGGCTTCGACCCGATGGTCGAGACCGGCGGCGAGAGCTACACCTCGGACGTGGACGAGGATGAGCTCTTCGCCAACGTCACGACCGACCTGACCGAAGACGAGCTCGACGGACAGGTCATCTCCACGGTCACCTTCAAGGTGCCCGAGGGCAGCCAGACGGGTGAGGGCTTCGTCATCACCCCCGGCAACCAGAACGAGTACTTCGACCTGACGATCCAGTAGTCGTCAGACTTTTCTTCGTCGAAAGCCGACGGGCGCTGCGGGCCCCGTCGGCTTTCTTCGTTCTGGTTCACGGCCATCGGATCTGGCCGTGCGCGCCCCGGGCTGCGGCTCCAGGGCGCCGCGCGCTAGACTCGGATCGGCTCAGCTGAGGGATCGGACCCGGTGGAACGCTACGACGTCGTCATCCTCGGGGGCGCGCTGACCGGCGCGGCCGCCGCCCTCCGCATGGCGCGCACCCTGGGCGGTCGCCGGATCCTGCTCATCGAGCAACGCGAGTCCTTCAGCGCCCTGCCCGAGGCCACCACCGAGCTCTTCGGCCTGTTCCTCACGCGGACCCTGCGGCTCTGGGACCACCTCGCCCGCCAGG
This sequence comes from Deltaproteobacteria bacterium, assembly GCA_029261955.1. Taxonomy (GTDB): domain Bacteria; phylum Myxococcota_A; class UBA796; order UBA9615; family UBA9615; genus CALCXL01. Next base: position 872 of record JAJDAI010000820.1, read on the forward strand.
AGCTGCCACACCACGGGCCGCGCTTCTGGTTCCACAACAGCTCCGTCGTGCGGATCCAGGACGCCTCGGAGCTGGGGGCCCGCTGGCAGCCGGGGCTGCCCAGCTTCCTGCTGCGCGAAGACGTGCTCTGCGAGCACCTGCTGGCCGAGGCCGAGCGCGAGGGCGTCGAGGTCTGGCGGCCCGCGAAGGTCACGTCGCTGGAGCTGGAGCCCTTCGACTCGCGCCTGCACGTCAGCCACGAGGGCGTCGAACGGGAGGTCCAGGCCACCTGGGTGCTCGACGCGACCGGGCGCGCCGCGGTCCTGGGGCGCTCGCTCGGGCTGGTCGAGCCCAACAAGTCCCACCCCGTCGCCGCCCTGTCCGGCCGCTGGCAGGGCGATCTCGACCTCGACGGCCCCCGCTTCGCACCGGACACCGAATTCGGGCGCTCCACGCTGGTGGCCCGCCGCCTCTGCTCCAACCACTTCCTGGGCTACGGCTACCGCGTCAGCTTCGTGGCCCTCGGCGACGGCGAGATCTCGGCCACGCTCACCTGGGACCGCCGCGTGCTGGACCTGCACGAGGAGCCGGACCTCGCGGACGCCTACACGGCCTTTCTCAGCGGGCTGCCCGCCACGAGGCAGCTGCTCCAGCGCGCCAAGCTCGTCCGGGAGGAGGTCCGCTACCTGCCCCAGGTGGCCTTCTGGGCGCGCCGGGTGATGGGCCAGGGCTGGGCGCTGCTCGGCACGGCCTCGGGCTTCGACGACCTGGCCTCGGGCTCGGGCGGCGACCACGCTGCGCGCACCATCGAAGCGACCGGCGCGATCGTGGCGGCGAGCCTGGCGGGGGAGGAAGTGGGCCGCTCCATCGAGCGCTACAACCAGCGCCTGGCGCGCTCACGGAGGCGGGAGTTCGGGGCCCGCACCCGCGATCGCTACCTGCTGCACGGCGACTTCGATCTCTTCTGGCCGGCGCTGCTCATGGACCGCGCGTGGTTCATCCTCAACGAGGTGACCACCGCGGAGCGGGACACCCGCAAGGCGCTGCTGCAGCACCCGATGACCGGGCCGCGGGGCTGGCTGCGGGCGACCTGGCTCGGCTTCGCGAACCGGCGCCTCAACCGCATCGCGCGCGACCGGATGTGGACCGGCAACTACGGGCGGACAAACGACGGGCTGCGGCTCGCCCACCGCACCGACGGCATCGGCTCGGCCCTGCTCACACTGGTGCACGGCGCCTCGGGCTGGGCGCTGCGCGAGTTCGAGGACCTGGGCCTCGTGGGCCAACGCGCCCTGGCCTGGCTGAGGGGGCAGCGGCAGCTGGCCGAGGAGTTCGAGGTCGAGACCCTGCCCGACGGCTTCGACGTGGCCCGCGAAGGGCACGAGCGGGCGCCGGTCGAGGAGGACGACCCCCTCGACAGCGTTCCGATCGCGGACGACACCGCGTTCTGAGGACGCCGAGTCGGCGCCGCGCGCCTACTTGTTCTGGCGGGCCTGCGCGGCCTTGAAGGCCAGGGCGAAGGCCGACTCACCGCCGGACTGCTCTTCCTTCAGGTGCTTCTGGTAGGCCTTGAAGTCTTCCTTCGCGCCCGCGTCGACCAGGGCCTTGCGGGACAGCGTGACCTTGCGGCGGCGCTTGTCGACCTCGATGACGGCGACCTCGAACTGCGCGCCCGGCTTGAACATCTGCCGGTGGTTGGTGTCGCGGGCCGTGTTCATCTCGCGGTTCGGGACCAGGCCCGTCACCCCGGGGGTGATGATGGCGAAGACGCCGAAGTCGGCGACCTTCTCGACGGTGACCGTGATGCGATCACCGACGGAGACCTCACCCATGCCGGCCTTCCACGGATCCTCGCCGGCCTGCTTGATGGACAGCGACATCCGCTTCTTGCGGGGGTCGATCTCCAGCAGGAGCACCTCGACCTGCTCGCCTTCCTTGACCACCTCACGGGGGTGGCTGATGCGGCGGGTCCAGTCGAACTCGCTGATGTGGATCAGGCCTTCGATGCCGGGCTCGAGCGCCACGAAGGCGCCGAAGTCGGCGAGCCGGGTCACGGTGCCGGTGTAGGTCTTGGTGGCCTCGTAGCGATCGGTCAGGCCAGACCAGGGATCCGGGGCCGCCTGGCGCATCGACAGGCCGATGCGGTCGCGCTTGCCGTCCATCTTGAGGACCTTCACCTGAACGGCGTCGCCCTCCTTGACCACGGTGTTGGGGTCCTCGACGCGCTCCCAGGCCATCTCGGAGATGTGCACGAGGCCGTCGACGCCGCCCAGGTCCACGAAGGCACCGAAGGGCATGACCTTGCGGACGCGGCCATCGAGGATGGCGCCGACCTGGAGCAGCTTGCGCGTCTCGCTGGCCTGCTCCTTCGCCTCGCGCTCCAGGAGCACGCGGCGGGACAGGACGATGTTGCGGCCGGTCTCGTCGTACTGGCGCACGATGAAGCGGTAGGTCCGCCCGACGTGCACGGAGAGGTCGTCGCCGATCGAGCGATCGATCTGGGACTTGGGGCAGAAGGCGCGGCGGTTGCCCACGCGCACCTCGAGGCCACCCTCGTTGAAGCCTTCGACCCGGCCTTCGACCGGGATGCCGCTCGTGGCGGCGTCGGCCAGCTGCTCGCTGAGCACCCGCGCCTGGAGCGCGCCGTAGGAGAGGCGGATGCCTTCGCCGTCGGCGCGGATGACCTGCGCTTCGATGTCGGAGCCCAGCTCGAAGAGCAGCTTGCCGCTCGGATCGGAGAGCTCGCGGCGCGACAGCCAGGCCTCGGACTTGGCGCCGACGTCGACGAAGACGTCCGCGTCCGTGATCGAGACGATCGTCCCGCGGATGCGGTCGCCCGGCTTGAACTCGGTCATGCCGCCTTCCGCGGCGAAGAGCGCCGCGAAGTCCTCGTTCAGCTCGGCGGCCACCTGCTCGGCGGCGCCGAGGTCGGCGGCGTCCAGGGCCGAGCCATCGTGCTTCTCGTCCGAGAGCAGCGGCGAGTGTCGACCCAACAGCTGGTCCAGCGAGGGCAGCTGTGCAGCCTTCGGCGGCTCGGGCGCAGGCTCGGGGGCCGGGGCCTCGGCGGCGGGGGCTGCCGCAGCAGCAGCTGCCGCCTCCTCTTCAGGGCGCGCACGGCGGCGCACCGAGGGGGAGGGGGCGTCTTCGGGGGTGATCTCTTCGGTGCTCATCGTGCCTCCCGGAGGGCAAAGGCCCCGCCGGCGGGTTTAGGAGGCGCGGAGGATAACAGCACGCGCCCCCAGATCAATCTCGAAGCCCCTCGCCTCGTGCGTCTCCGGGCGTCCCGGCGAGGTCGAACAGGTCGTATCCGAAGCCCGCTGCGCGCGAAACGCGTGACGCAAGCCCTGCTCGACGGCGAGCGCCGAGGAGGGGCGCATCCAGCCATGCCGACCACGCCGCCGCATATCGACGCTGCGGTTCGGGGCTGACGGGCAGCGCCGGGGCCTGCGCCGGCAACTCCAAGAAGCGCTGCAGCCGCTCGAGGCGACCCGCGGGGTCGGCGATCAGCGCCTCGTAGCGCACCACGGCCAGCCGCGCGATGTGGCGTCGGTCCCCCTCGAAGGCGGCGTGACAGTGCAGCCAGTGATCGAGCAGGCGCGGCACCGAGCGCAGCGCGAAAGCGCGCCGCATGCGCCGGGTGGCGAGGGCCACGGCGGCGGGGTGACGCACGACCGCGACAAAGGCCGCGTCCGGGTAGAGGTGCTGGAGCAGCCGAAAGCGCAGCAAGTTGGGCGGCGACTTCTCCAGCCGCACCGCCGCATCCGGGTCCCAGTGCGGTGCCCAGGCCGCGTCGAGGGCGTCGCGCGTCTCCTGGGTGGCGAAGCGGGAGCGCTCGGTGAGGTGCGCGTCGGGGTGGTGGCCGAAGCGCCCCGGCCCACCCAGGGCGCGGCCGGGGGGGACGGTCCCCTGGAGGTGCTGCCCTTCGTCCTCCCAGACCCCGGTCTCGGCGAAGCCGGAGATCGCCGGGTGCGCGGACAGCAGCGCCGCCACGAGCGAGGTCCCGCTGCGGTGGAGGCCACCCACGAAGACGTGCGAGGGCGGGCTCACCGGCGAGCCTCGCGCACGCGCCCGACGGCGTTCAGGCTGGCAAACCAGACCACCCCCTCCGCGTCGGTGGCGAGGGCGGAGAAGCCCCCGGCGAAGCGGTAGGGCGAGTCCGCCGGCACGCGGGCGGCCGCCGCTTCCCAGATGATGCGGTGGGCCAGCAGGCCGTCTCCGGCAGCGTTCAGCCTGA
>JAJDAI010000083.1 GCA_029261955.1 Deltaproteobacteria bacterium
GCGAGGAGTCGGGCGCGGTCGCGATGATGGAGGTCCACAGCGGCCGCATCCTGGCCCTCGCCAACGCGCCGGCCTTCGACCCCGAGATCTTCAGCCGGCCCATCCACCCCGACGACTGGAAGGCCCTGCTCGAGGACCCCGGTCACCCGCTCGTGGACAAGACGCTCCAGGGCATCTACCCGCCGGGCTCCACCTGGAAGATGATCGTCGCGGCCGCCGTGCTCGGATCGGGCACCTGGACCGAGGAGCACACCGTCAGCTGCCCCGGCTACCTCAAGGTCGGCCGGCGGCGCTTTCACTGCTGGAACCGGCGCGGGCACGGCACGGTCGGCCTGAAGGAGGCGCTGCGCGGCTCCTGCGACGTCTACTTCTACAAGGCGGGCCTCGCCGCGGGCATCGACACCGTGGCGAAGTACGCAGCGATGTTCGGCATGGGCCGGCCCACCGGCGTCGGCATCAACAGCGAAGGTGGCGCCCTCAACCCCACCACCGACTGGAAGAAGCGCCGCTACAAGGACAACCCCCGCGCCCAGGTCTGGACCGCGGGCGACACGGCCTCGGCCGTCATCGGCCAGGGCTACACGCTCGCGACGCCCATCCAGCTCGCGCGCATGACGGCGACCATCGCGAACGGCGGCACGCTCTACAAGCCCAGCCTCGTGGACCGCGTCGTCGGCTCCAACGGCGAGGTCGTGCTGCGGGCCGAGCCGAAGGTCGAGGCCCGGGTCGACCTGAGCGACGCCCACTTCAAGTCCATCCGCGAGGGCATGCTCGCCGTGATCGAGGAGGTCGGCGGCACCGCCCGGCGCCAGCGCATCAAGGGCCTGGCCTACGGCGGCAAGACGGGCACGGCCCAGGTCGTGCGGCTCGGCGCCACCAAGGGCAAGGACACCATGGACCACGCCTGGTTCGTGGCCTTCGCGCCCTTCGAGGACCCCGAGGTCGCCGTCACGGTCCTGGTGGAGCACGGCGAGCACGGGAGCTCGACGGCGGCGCCCATCGCGAGGCAGCTCTTCGAGCTCTACTTCAAGGATCGACTGGGTGAGGCCGAGGCGTCCGGCGTCCGCATCGGCGTCGTCGGCAGCAGCGAAGCGCTCTCCTGGGATGGCGGGCTGCAAGCGGTGCCCGGGCTCGAGCCGGAGGACCTGCAGTGAGCGCCCCCGCCCAGGTCATCCGGCGCCAGCAGACGCTGCGCTTCGACTGGATGATGCTCACGGTCACGCTGTGCCTGTGCGTGCTCGGCCTCGCGACGCTCTACGCGGCCGCGGGCTCGCCGCTGGTCGAGGGCGCCCCGAGGGCCTTCCGCATGCAGGGGCTCTACATGGGCCTGGGCCTCGTCGGCATGCTGGTGCTCGCCTTCATCGAGCCCCGGATGTACGAGCGCGGGGCCTACCTGTTCCACGCGGCGGTGGTGGTCATGCTGCTGCTCGTGCTGCTCGTCGGCCCCGTGCGCGGCGGATCGCAGCGCTGGCTGCCCATGGGGCCCTTCAACCTGCAGCCTTCGGAGCTGGCGAAGCTGGCGATCGTGCTGGCCTGTGCGCGCTTCTTCGCGGCCCGGCCCCGCGACGACGGCTGGGGCATTCGTGAGCTGATCCAGCCGGCCCTGCTCTTCCTGGCGCCGCTGGCCTTTCTCGTCTTCGTCGAGCCCGACCTGGGCACGACGCTCTTCCTCTGCTTCGTCTTCGCGGGCGTGGCCTTCGCCGTGGGCCTGCGCTGGCGCACCCTGGCTGTCATCGCGCTCATCGGCGCCATGTCCGCGCCCCTGGCCTACCGCTTCGTGCTCGACGACTACCAGCGGGAGCGCGTGGACGTGCTCTTCGCGCCGGACGCCGATCCCAAGGGCAAGGGCTACCAGGCCATCCAGGGGCGCTACGCCATCGGCTCCGGCCGCATGCTCGGCAAGGGCTGGGGGCAGGGGACCCAGGGCCGGCTGCGCTTCCTGCCCGAGCAGCACACCGACTTCATCTTCAGCGTCTACGCCGAAGAGCAGGGCTTCGTGGGCTGCCTCGTGGCGTTGACGCTCTACTTCGGCCAGATGCTGCTGGGCCTGTGGGTGGCCTGGAACGCGCGGGATCGCTTCGGCTCGATCCTCGCCTCGGGCGTCGTGAGCATCCTGTTCTGCCACGTGTGCATCAACCTCGGTGGGGTGCTGGGCCTGCTGCCCATCACGGGCGTCACGCTGCCGTTCATGAGCTACGGGGGCAGCTCCGTCCTGACCATGCTGTTCGGGGTCGGGATGCTCATGAGCGTCTCCATGCGCCGCGGCCCCTGAGCGCCCTGCTTTCGACTGCGCCGCAGTCTTTCTTCGCGCGGTCCCTCTTGCTACAAGCGCGCCCATGACTCGCTGGCCCCTGCTCACCCTCCTGCTCCTGACCGCGTGCCCGGCCACGACCTCGACGCCCGAGGTCATCGTCGTGCACCGCTGCAAGGACGTGAACTTCGACGACCTCGCTGGCGCCTTCGCCAAGCTCGAGGGCGGCAAGAACGTCACCACCAAGAGCCGCCTGCTCGCCAGCAGGGGCGCCTCGGGCCTCGAGCTCGCCTTTGTGGGCAAGGACCAGCGCCCGGTGCGGCTCAGCTCCGACGGCGCCGGACCGGACCGCGTGACCCTCACCGAGGCAGGCAGCGGCCGCGTGCGCCAGATGAAGGGCACGATCACCCAGGACTGCCGCGTTCAGCTCGAGGACGGCTGGCTCGCCGGGGGCAGCTGGACCGCGGTGCCGGACGCCACCTACACCTTCGTGCCCTTCGGGGACGCCGCCCGGCTGGACTACGAGCCCTGCACGGAGCGCCTGTATCGGGACGGCGACGCCAAGAACCACGCCGCCGCGAAGCGCAGTGAGGATCCCGGGGACACGATCCCCGTCACCCGCCGGAGCTGGACGGACGTCGCGGCCTTCGGCTCCGGCCCCGCGCCCCGCTGCAAGGCGCTGGTCAACGTCTGGGTCAACGGCGAGGCCGAGGTCCAGGACACCATCGAAGTCGGCTCGGGCCCCAACGCCCGCTGGCACTACCGGCTCGACAACGGCTACGTCGGCACCCAGGCCGTCTCCATGCGCCGCTACGAGGAATGCTCGGGCAGCAAGAAGCTCCTGGGCGTCGCCTGCGCCACCTACGAGGTCAAGTGATGAGCACTGCGTACGTCTTTCCTGGTCAGGGCAGCCAGCAGGTCGGCATGGGATCCGACTGGCTCGGCCGCTCCGAACTCGTCAAGCAGACCTTCGAGGAGGCCGACGCGGCCCTCGGTGAGTCGCTCAGCAAGATCATCCTCGACGGTCCCATGGAGGACCTGACCCGCACCGAAAACACCCAGCCCGCGCTGCTCACGGTGTCCGTCGCCTACTGGCGGGTGCTTCAGGCCGAGGGCCTGGGGCCCGACGTGGTCGCCGGCCACAGCCTGGGCGAGTACTCGGCGCTGGTCTGCGCGGGTGCGCTCCAGTTCGCCGACGCGGTGCGCCTCACCCGCCTGCGCGGCCAAGCCATGCAGAACGCCGTGCCGGTCGGTGTGGGCAGCATGGCCGCCATCATCGGCATCAAGGACGTCGCGATCATCGAGCAGCTCTGCATCGACGCCGCCGAGGGCCAGGTGCTCCAGCCGGCCGGCATCAACACGCCCGGCCAGGTCGTCATCGCCGGGAACGTCGAGGCCGTCGACCGCGCGCTGGTCCTGGTCAAGGACCGCCGCGGCATGGGCAAGAAGCTCAACGTGAGCGCGCCCTTCCACTGCGCCCTGCTCGCGCCCGCGGGCGTGGCGCTCGGTGCAGCGCTGGCCGAGGTCGAGGTGTCCCCGCTGTCGGTGCCCTACGTGCCCAACGTCACCGGGGCCTGGACCGTGTCCCCCGACGCGGAGACCGTGAAGGCCAACCTCGTCGAGCAGGTCAGCAAGGCCGTGCTCTGGGAGGCGACGATGCGCTCGATGGTCGAGCAGGGCGTCGACCACTGGCTCGAGGTCGGCGCCGGCCGCACGCTCGTGGGCATGGTCAAGCGCCTGGAGCGCAAGGCGAACTGCAACACCTTCGAGAGCGAGTCCTGGCGCGCGTGAGCGTGAGCCGGGCGCGGCAGGAGAGAGCGTGAGCGACGCCGTCCCCGGCAAGAAGGTCTTCATCCAGACCTTCGGCTGTCAGATGAACGACCAGGACAGCGGCACCATGCTGCGCCTGCTCGAAGGGGAGGGCTACGCCGGCACCGACCAGGCCGAGCACGCCGACGTGGTGCTCATCAACACCTGCTCCGTGCGTGAGAAGCCCGAGTCCAAGGTGCGCAGCCTGCTCGGCCGCTACCGCCCGCTCAAGGCCGCCAACCCGGGCCTCGTGCTCGGCGTCACCGGCTGCTACGCACAGCAGGCCCAGGGCAAGCTCCTGCGGGACTTTCCCTACCTCGACATGGTCATGGGGCCCGACGCCATCACCCGGCTGCCCGCGCTCCTGCTCGACGTGCAGCAGCGGCAGGCGCGGGTGCTGGCGACGGAGCAGCTCGACCGGCAGGACTACCCCTTCGCCAACGAGCTGGTCTTCCGCGAGGGCAAGCAGGTCACGGCCTTCGTGAACATCCAGAAGGGCTGTGACAACCTCTGCGCCTTCTGCATCGTGCCCTTCACCCGCGGCCGGGAGGTCTCGCGGCCGGCCGGCGAGATCGTGGCCGAGGTGCGGCAGCTGGTCGAACACGGGGTCCGCGAAGTCACGCTGCTGGGCCAGAACGTCAACAGCTACGGCCTGAAGCGTTCGGGCGAGGTGCCCTTCCACGAGCTCGTCGCGCAGGTGGCGTCGGTGACCGGGATCGAGCGCATCCGCTTCACGACGAGCAACCCCTGGGACCTGGCGCCCGGGCTGGTCGAGCTGTTCCGCAGCGAACCGAAGCTCTGCTCCTACTTCCATCTGCCGGTCCAGGCGGGCGCGGACTCGATGTTGGAGCGCATGCGCCGCCGGCACACGCGCGCGGAGTACCTGGAGCTGGTGGCGACCTTGCGCGAGGCGCGCCCCGATCTGGCCTTCAGCACCGACATCATCGCGGGCTTCCCGGGCGAGACGCAGGCCGAGCACGAGGCCACGCTCTCGCTGCTCGAGGCCGTTCGCTACGACTTCATCTACTCCTTCAAGTACAGCCCCCGGCCGGGCACGCAGGCCTACCGCAAGCTGAAGGACGACGTGCCCCGGGGCATCAAGTCCGCGCGCCTCACCGAGATCCAGGCGCTCCAGCGCGCGATCACGGCCGAGCAGATGAGCGCCTGGGTGGGTCGCACCGAGCCGGTGCTCGTCGAGGGCCCCAGCAAGCGCGACAGCAGCTGGCTGAGTGGCCGCATCGGGACGAACTGGATCGTGAACTTCGAGGGGCCGAAGCGGCTGGTGGGGCAGATCGTCGACGTCACCATCGAGCAGGCCTTCTCCAACAGCTTCGCGGGTTCG
>JAJDAI010000821.1 GCA_029261955.1 Deltaproteobacteria bacterium
GTTGTCTGCCGATACCGCCATGGCCGCGGAGCCTACCAGAGGGACCCGCTGCCTGAAGTCCTGGCCGGGACGCGCGCCGTCCCGCCCCCGTTGACCCTTCCCTGGCCCGGCTGCGTCCGCTAGAAGGTCGCCGCCCCGGGGAACGCCGATGTCGCTGCTGATCATCCAGATTCCGTGCTTCAACGAGGAGGAGACCCTCCCCGCAACCCTCGCAGATCTGCCGAAGCAGATCGACGGGGTGGACCGCATCGAGATCCTGATCATCGACGACGGCTCCTCCGACCGGACGATCGAGGTCGCACAGGAGCACGGGGTGCACCACCTCGTGAAGTTCCCCGCGAACCGCGGCCTCGCGGCGGCCTTTCGGGCGGGCATCGACGCCTGCTTGCGCCTCGGCGCCGACTACATCGACAACACCGACGGCGACAACCAGTACAACGGGGCGAACATCCCGGCCCTGGTCGAGCCCGTCGTGGCGGGCCGCGCCGACGTGGCCATCGGGGACCGCAAGACCTCGTCGATCGCCCACTTCTCGTGGGCCAAGAAGCGCCTGCAGGTGCTCGGCAGCTGGGTGGTGCGGCAGTTCAGCGGCACGACGGTGGTGGACACGACCTCGGGCTTCCGTTGCTGGAGCCGCGAGGCCGCGCGGCGCCTGAACCTGGTGAACCCCTTCACCTACACGCTCGAGTCCATCATCCAGACCGGGCACGACAAGCTGACGATCGAGTCGGTCCCGATCACGACCAACGAGAAGCTGCGCGAGAGCCGGCTGTTCAAGAGCGTCCGCAGCTACGTCACGCGCTCCGCGGGCGTGATCCTGCGCAGCTACCTGCTCTACAAGCCCTTCCGCACCTTCATGACGCTGGGCGCCGCCACCTTCGGGCTGGGCGTGCTGGGCCTGCTGCGCTTCCTCTATTTCTACCTCTTCACCGCGTCCTCCGCCGGCCACGTGCAGAGCGTGATCCTCTCGGGCGCCTTCCTCGTGATCGGCGTGCAGCTGGGCATGATGGCGATGGTCGCGGACCTCATCTCCGCCAACCGGAAGCTGGCCGAGGAGATGCTCGTGCGGCTCCGGCGCCTGGAAGCGGCGACCCCGGATCGCGAGCAGGACCGTCCTACGATCACGCTGAACGAGCCCAAAGCGCTGCCCGAGCCGCGCGACGCCTGAGCCCCGCGGACGAACCCGATGCCGACCCTCCGCCCCCTGCTTCTCCTCCTCGCCCTGCTGATCGCCGCGCCCGCCGCCGCGCAGGACGCGTGGGTGGCGGACGAGGGCCTCAGCAGCAAGCTGGCAAAGGGCGTGCTGCTCGGCGACGTGATCCTGAGGCCGCCGAAGGGCTACGAGCTCCAGTCCGACAGCAAGGACGAGGCGGGGGTCCGCTACTCCACCGTCGCGTGGACCGGCCCGCGGCGGCCCGATCTGACGGCGGCCGTCTTCCAGGTCTCCGTCGTCGCGCCGGTGACGCCCGAGCCCGGCCCGTCCCGGGCGCCTACCTGGGCCGAGCTCGAGAACGTCGTGTTGAGCCTGCTCGAGGGCGACGAGCGCCTGCACACCGGCTTCCAGCGGGGCAAGCTCGAGCGGGGCACGGTGAACGGGATCCGGGCCGTGCGCGCGCGCTGGGACGGCATCCAGAAGCAGAGCGGTATGCGGATCGTGGGCTTCGCCTACGTGATGGACCACGGGGGGATGCTGTTCATGCTGAGCGGCCGGGACGCGAAGGAGCACGCCACCGGGTCCAACGCCATCGGCGAGGCGGCGGCCCTCAGCCTCCGGCCGGACAAGCCCAGCAAGTAGGGCTCAGCGCTGAGCCCAGCGCCGCCGCCAGCCGACCGAATCCACCAGCATGTCGTCCAGGCTGCGCGTCGCGCGCCAGCCCAGCTCCTGCTGGATGAGCGAGGAGTCCGCCACGACCTCGGCCACGTCTTCGGGGCGGGCGGGCCCCGTCGTCAGGGGGATGGCGTGCCCCGTGGCGCGCCGCGCGGCTTCGACGACCTCGAGCACGCTGTATCCGCGTCCCGTGCCGACGTTGTAGCTGCGGCAGCCCGAGCTGTCGGCCGTGGCGCCCAGGGCGACCATGTGGGCCTCCGCGAGGTCCATGACGTGGATGTAGTCGCGAATGCAGGAGCCGTCGGGCGTGCCGTGCTCGCGGCCGTAGACGACCAGGCTGTCGCGCTCGCCCATCGCCACCTCCATCACCACCGGCACGAGGTTGGTGATGGTGCGGGGCGCCTCGCCCAGCTCGTGGGAGGGGTGGGCGCCGACGGGGTTGAAGTAGCGCAGGTTGAACACCGACCAGCTCAGCGCGGTCGCGGCGGCCTCGAACAGGTCCTCGCCTACGGCCTTCGTCGCGCCGTAGGGCGTCAGCGGGGCGCGCGGGCAGGTCTCGGGCACCGGGATGACCGGGGGCTGGCCGTAGACGGAGCAGGACGAGGAGAAGACCAGCCGGCGGGTGCCGTGGCGCTCCATGGCTTCGCAGAGCGCGGCGCTGCCGCCGACGTTGACGCGGTAGTAGGCGGCGGGGCGGTGCACCGACTCGACCGGGAAGCGCAGGGCCGCGAAGTGCAGCACCGCGTCGATGGGGCCGAGCGCGAAGGCCCGGTCCAGCACCGCCGCGTCGCAGAGGTCGCCCTGCACGAGCTCGACCTGGGCTCCACCGAGCGCGGAGATGCGGTCGACGGAGTCGCGGCTGGAGTTGCTCAGGTCGTCGAGGATCACGACCCGCCAGCCGGCCTGCATCGCCATGACGGCGACGTGCGAGCCGATGAAGCCGGCCGCGCCCGTGGCGAGCAGGGTGCCGCGCGATCCGGGCTGGGGGTCAGGCATCAGCGGGGGAAACTCCGGGGACGTGAGGCGGCATGCTTAGCACAGCTCCGGGGCCTCGGATCGAGGGCAGTCAGGCGTCGAGCACGTCCTTGAGGACCCGATCGAAGGCCTCCGCCATGGCGCGACCCGAGTAGCCGCGGGCGACGGCATCGGGCACGACCTGCTCTTCGAGCGTGGCGTCGCGCTGGGCCGTCCAGAGGGCCTCGATGCGGTCCGCGACGGCGTCGGGGGTCGGGCAGACGGGTCCGCCGCCGGCCTCGGCCAGGATCTCGGCGGGCTCGTTGCGGCTGTCGCCCACCGCGAGGATCGGCCGGGCCGAAGCCATGTAGTCGAAGATCTTGGAGGGGATCCAGCCTTCGACGTGCTCGCCCGAGGGCAGGAACATCAGCTGGGCCGAGGCGGAGGCGCGCATGGCGACGGCTTCAGCCCGCGGGAGCTTGCCGCGGTCGTCGACGAGGGCCTTGTGGCGCTCCGGCAGCAGGTCGGTGACGAAGCGCGCGCCGACGCCGCAGTGGCGCACCGTGACGGGCACCCCGCGCTCGGCTGCGAGGGCGAGGCCGGCGGCGAAGGTGGGGACGTCCTGCTCGCTCGGGTAGATGGTGCCGGTGTGCGCGAGCACGAAGGGGTCGTCGGGGCCGGGCGGGCTGGGCGCCAGGCCGTCCTCTTCTTCCCAGCTGTTGCGGATGGCGTGCACGGGCAGCTCGGCGAGCGCGGACTGGCGGCGCGCGAAGCCCTGGCTGACGGTCGTGATCGCCGCCGCGTCGCGCATGATCCGGCGCTCCATGGCCTCGCGAAGCGGGCGGTCGAGCCGGCCCGGCGGGGTGATGGCGTTCAGCGCGTGCGGGTCGCGAAAGTCGACGACGAGGGGCTTGTTGAGCAGCTTCGCGATCAGCCAGCCCGCCACCTGCACCGAGTAGGGCGGGCTGGTCGCGAGGATGACGTCGGCGTCGCGAACGTCTGGGTCCTGCAGCGCGGCGGTCACCGCCATGGCGATCCAGGGGATGAACTCGTCGGGCATCAGGGCGAGCGAGCGGAGCTGGCGCAGGGCACGGGCCTTGATGGGGTCGCCGCTGGTGCCGGTGCCCTGGCTGCGCGCGCCGGACCACTGCTCGAAGAGCGGGCGCTCGTCGGCGGGCAGGACGCGGCGCAGCCACTCGCCGAGCTTGCCGCGGGCCGTCTCGTGCAGCGCCGGGTCCCCGCGCTGGGCGTCTTTCGGGAGCCGCGCGCAGACCACGCGCACGTCCCAGCCCAGGTCCGGCAGGTGCCGACGCAGCTGGTAGGGCCGGCGGCCGCCGGCGTTCTCGGGATAGAAGTAGAAGGCCAGGATCGCGAGGCGGGGCACGGGTTCTCCGATGGACTGCGGTGTAGCACAGGGGGGGGCGCCCGCCGATGGATGGTCGACGGTGCGCTGCTGCCGATGCAGAGTCCGTGCTCGTGCTCGCCGTCCTGCACGAGAGACAGCTCCTCCGACTTTGAGCCAGCGCGGTGACCGCCGGCGAGCTCCCGTCGCCGCCCCCCAGTCGGGCCCCTCCCCCTGCTCTTCACCCCCTGACGTGCTACTCCTCCCGGCACCCGGAGGGACCCCATGAGCGAGACCGTTCGACTGTATGGATTCGGCGTCAACGACCGCAGCGGCAAGGTCCGCTGGCTCTGCCACGAGCTGGGCCTGCAGGTGGACGAGCAGCGCCTGGGGCTCGGCGCGCACCGCGAGGCGCCCTACTCGGATCTGAACCCCTACGGCATGGTCCCCACCGTGCAGTGGCGCGGCGAGACGCTCATCGAGTCCACCGCCACCTGCACCTACCTGGCCGAGCAGCACCCCGAGGCGCAGCTCATCGTCGAGCCCGGCCACCCCGAGCGCAGCACCTACCTGCAGTGGGTCGCGCTCTTCGCCGAGACCCTGGAGAGCCGCCTCGTCGAGAACCTGCTCGCGAAGTTCAAGATGCTGCCCCCCGCCTTCCTGGAGACGACGACGCCGAGCCTGGAGCGCCGGCTGCCCGTCGTGCTCAGCCAGCTGCCCCGGGACGGCTTCCTGGTGGCCGACCGCTTCACCCTGGCCGACATCGAGGCGGCGTACTCGCTGCGCCTGGCCATCCGCGCCGGCCTCGTCGAGCTGGGCGCGGTGGCAGGCTACCTCGAGCCGCTCATGCAGCGCCCGGCGGCCAAGGCGGCTGAGTTCTTCAGCTCCATCGAGCCCAAGGACTAGAGCCGGCCACGATGCGCATCCTCTGGGCGAGCAAAGGGGTCCACCCCCTCGCTCGGAACAGCGCCGGTGGGCTCGCCGCGCGCGGGCACGACCTGCGGCTGTTCACGCTCAACCGGCCGGCGAAGCCGTGGTCGGTGCCGCGCATGGGCCCCGACGTCGATCCGAAGACCGGCCCCGTCGTCGGCCCGCTCGCCATCCGCCGCGCCTGCAAGGCCTTCCAGCCCGACGTCGTCTTCGCCAACTTCGCGATGACCTACGGCGCCTACGCGGCGGCGGGCGTTCCGCGGAAGACGCCGCTCATCTGCGTCACCTGGGGCAGCGACCTGCTCAAGCACGGGGGCTGGCCCGGGGTCCGGCACGCGCTGACCTCGCCGGCGCTGCGCCGGGCGGACGCGGTGCTCGCCAACGCGCGGCACCTGGGCCAACGCGCGACTGAGCTGGGCGCCCGCCGCGTGCTCGTGGTGCCCTACGGCATCGACACGGAGCTCTTCCAGCCGGGCCTGCCCGCGCCGGCGAACTGGCCCGAGGGCGAAGGCGTCACCGTCATCTGCAACCGGGCCATGAAGCCGCTGTACGACCACGAGACGCTGCTGCGCGCCTTCACGAAGGTCGACGGAGCGCGCCTGGTGCTCGTCGGCGACGGCCCGCTGCGCCGGGATCTGGAAGGCCTCGCCCGCTCCATCGATCTGGGCGACAAGGTCAGCTTCACCGGCCGCCTGCCCTTCCCCGACGTGCCGCGCGCGGTCGCGCAGGCCGACATCTGGGCCTCGGCCGCGACCTCGGATGGCCTGCCGCTGTCGATGCTGGAGGCGATGTCCTGTGGCCTCAAGGTCGTCATGGCCGAGCTGCCGCTCTGCGACGACTGGCGGGTTCCCGACGCCTTCTGGACCTTCCCCGTGGGCGATGTGGATGGGGCCGCGGAGGCGCTGCGCCAGGCCATCGCCGCGAAGGCGAAGCCCGACGCCACCCGTCAGAAGATCCTCGAAGAAGGCGACCTGCAAGGCACGCTCGATGCCTTCGAGGCCCTGGCCCGCGAGCTCAGCGCCTGAGCGAACTCAGGCGAAGTCGAAGTCCCCGCTCGCCATCTTCTCTTGCGCCAGCTCGTAGTCGTCGGGCCGGCCGATATCCAACCAGTAGCCCGAGAGCGGGAAGGTATCGACCACCTCGCCGGCGCCGATGAGCTGCAGGATGAGGTCTGGCAGATCGAGGCGCTGGTTGGGCGCGATCCGCTCGAGGATCCGGGGGTGGAAGCAGTAGATGCCGGTGGAGACCGGGTAGTGCAGCGTGGGCTTCTCGACGTAGCCCGTGACCCGACCGTCCTCGATCTCCAGCACGCCGAGGTCGATCTTCACGTCCCGCTGGTAGACGGCCACCGTCGCGGCGGCTCCCGAGGCCCGGTGCGCGGCCATCATCGCGCCGAAGTCCAGGTCCGTGAGCAGGTCGCCGTTCATCACCAGGAAGGACTCGGTCGGCGGGTCGATGAGCCCCAGCGGGCCAGCGGTGCCCAGCGGCGTCGTCTCGTGGCTGTAGTCGACCGCGACGCCCATCTTGCGGCCGTCGCCGAAGTAGGCCTCCAACAGCCAGGCCAGGTGGCCCACCGCCATCGTCAGCCGGTCGAAGCCGTGGGACTTCAGTTGCCGCACGACGACCTCGAGGATGGGCTTGTCGCCCACCGGCATCAGCGGCTTGGGGAAGCTCGTCGTGTAGGGGCGGAGGCGTCGGCCCTTGCCGCCGGCGAGGAGGACTGCGCGCATGGTTCAGGTCTCGTACTTGTCGACTTGGGTCCAGTCGGGGTGCTCGCGCATGAAGTCGATGACGTGGCTGAGGCCCTGCTCCAGGGTGACCTGGGGGGTCCAGCCACACAGGCGCGTGATCTCGGAGGCGTCGCAGACGAGCTGCAGCACCTCGCTCTTGGTGGGCCGGATGCGCTCGGACTTGCTGAGGATCGGCATGTCCTTGCCGAGGATCTTCAGCACCATCTCGGCCAGGCCGCCGATGGAGATGTCCTTGCCGTGGCCCGCGTTGAGCACCTTGCCGATGGCGTCGGGGTGGGACCCCACAGCGAGGAAGGCGCGCGCGGTGTCGCCGACGTAGGTCAGGTCGCGGGTAGGCGTCAGGCTGCCCAGCTCGATGCGGTCGCGCTGCAGGGCCTGGCCGATCATCGTCGGGATGACCGCGCGGCCGGACTGGCGCGGGCCGTAGGTGTTGAACGGCCGCAGCGTCGCCACCCGCACCCCGAAGGCGCGGTGGAAGGACTCGGCGATGGCGTCCTGGCCGATCTTCGAGGCGCTGTAGGGCGACTGGCCCTGGAGCGGGTGGGTCTCGGGGATCGGCACGATCTGGGCGGTGCCGTAGACCTCGGACGTGGAGGTCATGACCACGCGCTCGGGCTCGAACTCCCGCGCGGCCATCAGCACGTTCAGGCTGCCCATCACGTTGGTCTGCACGACCTCGACGGGGTGCTGGTAGCTGTAGGGGATCGCGATGAGCGCGCCCAGGTGGAAGACGACGTCCTGATCCCGGCAGGCCTCACGCACGGCGGCGAAGTCCCGCAGGTCGCCGTGCACGGTGCGGATGAGGCCGCGCATGTCCGGCGGCAGCAGCCGCAGCAGGCCGTCGTGGCCGCGCGAGGTGTAGCGCAAGAACGCCGTGACCTCGGCCCCTTCGCGGACCAGCTGCTCGGTGAGGTGGCTGCCGATGAAGCCGCCCGCTCCGGTGACGAGGACCCGCTTGCCTTCCCAGCTCATGCGCTGCTCCTGATCGATTCGAGGGTGCCCGCGAGGCCTTCGCTCAGCGGCACGGTCGGTTGGTAGCCCAAAGCCACGAGGCGGTCCAGCGCCGGGTTCGAGATGCTGAAGGGCTGCTCGCCCGGCTCGTGTTGGGTGCGAATCCGGGATTCGGGCAGGCCGGCCCAGGCCGCGATGCGCCGGGCGATGTCGATGATGGCCACGACCTCGCCCGAGCCGACGTTGTAGACGCCGCGGGCCCCCGCGGTCGCGATGAGGATCAGGGCCCGGGCCAGATCGTCGACGTGGATGAAGTCGCGCAGGTCGGTGCCGTCGCCGCGGACCTCGAGGTCGCCGCTGAGGGCCTTCTCGGCGAGGTCGGGCACGACCATGCGCCGCTGGCCGGGGCCGTAGGGGTTCGAGATGCGGGCGATGCGCACGTCCACATCGGAGGCCAGGGCCAGCTCGTCGGCCGCCGCCTTGCTCCTCGCGTAGTCGCCGCGCGGGTCCAGCGGCATGTCCTCGCGCGCGGGCTCCGTCGTGGGTCCATAGACCGACTGGCTGGAGGCCAGCACCACGACGCCGTGGCCCCCCTCGAGCAGCCGCTGCGTCGTGACGACGTGGGCGGCGTGCATCTCCTCGGCGGTCCCGAAGAGCCTGCCGGCCAGGTTGAAGACGACATCGACCGGCTCGTCCAGGGACCGCAGGACCCCCGGCTTGTCCACGAGGTCGACGCGAAGGACGCGCTCGCCCGCAGCCTCCAGGTGCCGCACGAGCGCGGAGCCCAGAAAGCCCTCCGAACCGACGACGGCGATGCTGCTCACGGGGTCCTCCAAGCGGCCGGGAGTGTCCCACAGGGGGCAGGGCTTGTCCTGTGGGACGGGGGCCGGGCCCGAGGGCGTCGGCGCTGTCTGGAGCAGCTTCTCCTGCAATCTCCTCATCGCCCGGTACACTCCCAGCCGCCCCCTGGACCCGAAGATTTGATGAACACCGAACGCCTGCTCCCCATCGTGAGCCTCGCCTTCGCCGTGCTCATGGCCGTCCTCTACTTCACGGCCATGCGCGAGGAAGCCAGCGAGCTCGCCGCCCCCGCCGCGACGCCCGCCGCCGCGGTCGCCGAGGCAGCGCCCAAGGCGAAGGCCAAGGCCCGCACGAGGCCCAAGACCCGCAGGAGCAGCCGGCCCCAGCCGATGCTGCCCGAGCCGCCGCCCTCGGCGGAGCCCGAAGCGGCCGAGTCGATGACCATCAGCGGCAAGGTGCTGCTCTCCTCCGGCAAGGTCGCGAGCAAGGCCAAGGTCGTGGCCTACATCAAGAGCCGGCGACGGGTCTTCCAGCTCAACGCGGCCGGCGAGTTCAAGATCACCGA
>JAJDAI010000822.1 GCA_029261955.1 Deltaproteobacteria bacterium
TCGGCACGTCCTGGAGCGTGCGCTTCGGCGGCGAGGTGAACCCCATCCCCTCGCTGGGCCTGCGCTTCGGCTACGCCTTCGAGTCCGCTGCGATCCCGATCGAGACCCAGGCGCTCACCATGCTCGACGGGGACAAGCACCTGGCGACCGGCGGGCTCGAGCTCCGACTCGGGGCCTGGGCCGGGGAGCAGGACTCGCTGCTCGACCTGCGCCTCACCTACGCCTTCGTGCACTTCCCCGCCCGAGAGGCGAGCACCGAGGTCTCACGCGCGCGCACGATCGCGCTGGAAGGGGTGCCCACGAACCCCATCGACGCCGGCACCTACTCGGGGCAGGCGCACTACGTCGGCGTGACGATCGCGGCGCACCTCTCGGCGATGGCCGAGCGCGATCGCAAAATTCGATCGCGCTGATCGCACAGGCCCCGCCTGCGCGATCGCAGAGCCCGCCCAGATCCTGTTCAAGCTTTGCGAGGCGCGGCCGATGGGATCCAGTGCATGGCAGTTACCTCTCTAGCTCCGTTGCCCACCGACCAGCCGATCATCCGATCGCAGTGGTTCCAGGTGCTCGCCCAGTGCAGCGCCGATCTGGTCCTCGTGCTGGACGACGGCGGTGAGGTCGAGTTCGCCAGCCCCTCCGTCCTGTCGATCCTCGGACTCTGGCCGACGGATCTCGTGGGCCAGGCCCTGGCCGACTTCGTCCACCCCGAGGACCGTCGCTCCGCCCGGAACCTGCTCGACTCCTGGATGCAGGACGAGGCGTCGATGGAGCCCGCGAGCTTCCGCCTCGCTGGGGACAACGACCGCTGGGTCGAGATCGAGTGCACCGCCGTCAACCTGCTGCACCACCCCGTCATGCGCGGCCTCGTCATCACCGCCCGGGACCTCAGCGAGGTGGGCCACAGCCGCCGCTCCCTCGAAGACAGCCACGGCCGCTTCGTGCTCGCCGCCCGCGGGGCCACCGATGGCCTCTGGGAGTGGGACCTCACCGACGGACGGATCCAGTTCAGCCAGCAGTGGGCGGAGCTCATCGGCCTGTCGCAGCACGACATCTCCACCTCGCCCGAGGAGTGGTTCCGCCGCGTGCACCCCGAGGACCTCCAGCACCTCCAGGCCCAGCTGGCTGCGCACCTCGACAACAAGACGACGAGCCTCGAGACCGACTTCCGAATCCTGCACGACGACGGTGGCTACCGCTGGATGATGTGCCGCGGCATCGCCGTTCGGGACCGTGAGGGTCGCCCGCTCCGCCTGGCCGGCGCGCTCATCGACATCAGCCACCGCATGCTGGTGGACGGGCTGACGGGGCTGCCGAACCGCAGCTTCCTCGTCGACCGCATCAAGGACTCGATCGACGTAGCCCAGCGGGACGAAGGCCACCGCTTCGCCGTGCTGTCCATCGACCTGGACCGCTTCAAGGTGGTGAACGACAGCCTCGGCCACGACGCAGGTGACCGCCTGCTCATCGCCGTCGCCCGCCGCCTCGCCACCTGCGTGCGGCCCGGCGACACCATCGCCCGGCTCTGCGCCGACGAGTTCGCCGTGCTGCTCGACGGCCTCGACGCCGAGGAGGAGGCAGAGCGCATCGGCCACCGCATCCAGCAGGCCATCGCCCAGCCGGTCTACGTCGGCACCAACGAGGTCTGGTGCTCCGCGAGCCTCGGCATCGCCTCCAGCCGCCGCGGCTACGAGTCGCCCGACGCCATCCTCCGCGAGGCCAACACGGCCCTGACCCGCGCCAAGAAGAGCGGCTTCAGCAAGACCGCGACCTTCCAGACCCAGATGCTCGAGGAGACGGTCCACCGCTTCCAGCTCGAGTCCGACCTGCGCCGCGCGCTCCAGACCTGCGAAGACTTCAGCGTGCGCTACCAGCCGATCATCGACCTCAGCGACGGCACCGTGTCCGGCTTCGAGGCCCTGGTCCGTTGGAAGCACGAGGAGCGTGGCTGGGTCTCGCCGGGCGAGTTCATCCCCGTCGCGGAGGAGGCCGGCGTCGTCGCCGCCATCGACCGCTGGGTGCTCGAGAACGCCGCCGAAGAGGCGCTGAAGTGGCAGGACTCGGACAAGCCCATCCAGCTGAGCGTCAACGTCTCGAGCAAGCAGTTCGCCCTGGAGGGCCTCGTCGAGCACGTCACGAAGGTCCTGGAAGAGACCGGCCTGGACCCGACCTGCCTCAAGCTCGAGGTGACCGAGAGCGCGGTCATGGACCGCCCCGAGGCCGCCGCGCGCATCCTCGCCGAGCTCAAGTGCATGGGCATCCGCCTGGCCCTGGACGACTTCGGCACCGGCTACAGCTCGCTCAGCTACCTGCACCGCTTCCCCTTCGACGAGCTCAAGATCGACCGGAGCTTCGTCATGCGGATGGGCGGCGATGGGCAGGACCCCGAGTTCGTCAGCACGATGCTCGCCCTGGCCGACTCGCTGGGCATGGCGACGGTCGCCGAGGGCATCGAGACCGACCTCCAGCGCAAGCTGCTCTGCGACATGGGCGCCCGCTACGGACAGGGCTACTTCTTCGCCCGGCCGCTGACGCCCGAGGACGCCGAGAACCTGGTGCGCAGCCGCAAGAAATGGTGACCCGCTTCGACTGAAGCGTCCCCCGGCCGGAGGAGGGCGGGGGGCCTTTCGTCGCTCCGGACCCCGCGGATCGTCCATGAGCATTCTCCGACCGCGCTGCTCACGGCGTTTCCCCCGCAACGATGACCGCGCTTCCCCAGCCAATCTCGGGCCTGTTCGCCGCCCTCCAACGTGCCCGCACGGGCATCGCCTTCCTCTGCAGCGAGGGCACGGTGCTGGAGTGCAATCCGTCCTTCGCGGAGCTCCTCGGCCTCAGCCACGTCGGGGCGCGCGGGGCGGACCTGCCCCGGCTGCTGTCGCGCCACGCCATCGAGCTGCGGCGGGCGCTCACGCGCACCAACTCGGATGAAGAGTCGATGCAGAGCCTGCTGCTGCGCCCCGGGGGATCCCAGGGCCCCGCGCTCGCGCTGACGCTGTCCGGCGGCGATCGCATCCTGGCCGAGCTCGTCGATGTGTCGGACCTGCACCGGGAGAGCGCGAGCAACGAGTTCCTGCGCCTGGTGCTGCGGGACGGGCTGACCGGGCTGCCCAACCGGCTGCTGGCCGAGGAGGCCTTCCGCAAGTCGCAGCTGCGCGCGGCGCGCTCGGGGCACCGGGTGGGCGTGCTCTTCCTGGACCTGGACGGCTTCAAGTCGGTCAACGACCGCTTCGGCCACGCGGCCGGGGACGCGGTGCTCATCGAGGTCGCGCGGCGGCTGGAGGCCCGCGTGAGGCCTGGGGACACGGTCGCCCGGATCGGTGGCGACGAGTTCCTGGTGGTCTGCGACGACATGCCCGATCGCCGCGCCCTGGCCCGCGTCGCTGACGATCTGGCGGGCGTGGTCCGCACCCCCTTCGTGGTGGACGGGGGGCAGGTGCTCATCGGCGTCAGCATCGGCTCGCGGCTCGCCCAGGCGGACGAGAGCGTCGACGTCGCGATGCAGGCCGCGGACGTGGCGATGTACCGCGCGAAGCAGGGCGGCGGCGGCTTCGAGGAGACCACGACCTCCAGCATGGTGGCCGTGGCGGAGGCCCGCACCGGGGAGCGTCCCTACGGGGACTTGCTCGGGCGCGCGCTGGAGGCTGGCCGAATGGAGGCCTGGGCCCAGGTGATCGTGGACGTGGAGGGGCAGCCGGTCGCGGTCGAGGCCCTCGCGCGGTTGCGCACCGTCTCCGGCCACATCCGCCCGCCGGCGGCCTTCCTGCCCCGGGCTCACGCCGGCGAGGTCCAGCAGCT
>JAJDAI010000823.1 GCA_029261955.1 Deltaproteobacteria bacterium
TGCTCCACCTTGGCGGCGGCCTCTTCGGCCTCCGCGGCGGCTTCGACTTCCTTCTTGTTCACCTTGAGGCTCTTGAACAGAGCCTCGGCCTTGGCCAGATCGTTCGTCACTGCGTAGATCGCTCCAGGCATTCCGCTGAGATCACGGGGTGCCACGCTTCATCGCGGGTCGATCGCTTCAAGCGATCCGAAAGACTTCATCCGGGCTGGGATCGCTGCCACCGATCGCGATCGATCGCATCGTGTCGAGCCATGCTGCCAGGGACCGTGGTTCCTCCACCCTCAGCCAGGGGCCCCAGCCGAGCAACCAGGTGCGGAACTCTCCTCCAGTGAATACATCGAACTCGATGGGGATCCAACCATCTTCTGTCGGATTCCCGACCCGCTGGCTTGGATGCCACCGTCGCCGGGCGGCCAGATCGGCGAAGGCTGGGTGCACGGCGACCCTCACCGGCTCGGGTGGCCCCGAGTACAGACCCCATGAGCCGGCGAAGCGCGCGTCGGGGTCCCAGAGGCCCAGGTGGGGCATGGTGAAGCGTGTCTTGCGCAGCTCGATCCCCTCGATCCGGTGCAGCGCGAAGGTGCGGATCGAGTCCCCCTCGCGGGCCGCGCCGTCCTCCGGTGGCTCGCCCACCGCGCCCGTCACGGCGAGCTCCGCTTCCCCCAGGACCAGGGTGTAGGGACGCAGCACGTAGCTGCGTGAGGGGCCACTGCGCGAGTGGTAGCTCAGATCGATGACGCGCCGATCGACCACCGCCCGAAGCACCTGGTCGAAGGCGTGGCGCACGGTGCCCGGCAGGGGTTGGGGCGCGCGGGCGAGCGCGAAGCGTCGGGAGAAGGAGCGGCGCCGGCGGCCGTGCTCATCCTGCTCGGCGTCCTCCTCCTCGCCCGTCACCTCGAACAGGATCTGGTCCAGCAGGTCGGCCACGCCGCCCGGATCGATCGCTCGGAAGAAGCGCTCGGCCATCGCCAGGGCGAGGACCTCGTAGGGCGAGCCCTTGCGCCGATCCACAAAGCGGGGCGGCCGGATGCGGTAGGTGCGCAGCCCGCGCTCATCGACCTGCCGCACCTCGAACTCGTTGTCCTCCTGCGCGATCGCGTGGAGGTAGCGCTTCACCGCCCGCTCGCTCACGCCCAGGCGGCGGGCCAGCGAGGCCTTGTCGTGCCAGCCCTCGCGCAGGAGGCTGCTGCATCGAAGGACCTGCTGCATGGGGGTGGGGCGTTCGTCGGGCATCGAGGCGGGAATCTACCAGCGCGCCGCGGCCCTCGGGACCAGCCCGGGACGGTTTTCGTCCCGGGTCGATGGGAGTCTGCCCGGGCTGAAGCGAGCACTGCGGAGACTCCATGCCCCTCGACCCCCGATCCCCTGCCCTTCGTCTGATCCACGGAAACGCCGCGCTCGACCGTGGCCCGGAGCGCCCGCGCTTCGACGGACCGGGGCAGCCGCAACGCCGACTGGACGCTGTGCTGCGGGCCATCGCGCACGGGGATCGTGAAGTCGCCACGCCTCCGGGCTTCGTGCCGCCGGAGATCGCCGTGCGCCTGCGCGCCGGCCGCGCGCCTCGCTAGGAAGACGCGGCCTCCTCGAAGAAGAGTCCGGCGACCCGGTGCCTCAGACCCGCTCGACCGCCAGGGCGTTGAGCGTGCCTTCCGGCGCCAGGGAGAGGATCAGCGCGCGGCGGATGTCCCCGCTGCCGCCACCCAGCTTGTGGCCCTCGAGCGCCTCCCAGGGCGCCTCCACGTTCAAGGCTGCGGGCACCTGCCCGTCCTGCATGGCCTGGAGCGCGCCGACGAGGCCGAGCGGTCCATGCGCTCCCTCGGTGAAGCCCACCACGCCCGTGTGCGGCGCGATGAAGGGACGGCCCGGCCCCACGAGCTCGGCGAGCGCGGCGGCTTCCAGGCGATCCAGCTGCGGCAGGCCGGCGCCGGTGGGTGAAATGTAGTCCACGTCGCCCGCTTCCCAGCCCGCCTCGGCCAGGGCCTGTCGAGCGAGGGCGAGGATGGGACCGGCGCCCGGCAAGGGGCCGCGCGGTCCCTCGGGGGCCACGAAGAGCTCGGAGTAGCCGGCCAGCCGCGCGAGCGGGGTCCGGCCGGTGGCCGAGGCGCGCTCGGCCGTCTCCAGCACGAAGGCGGCGCCGGCGTCGCCGGGCACCAGGCCGGTCGCCCCCTGATCGAGGGGACGCGCCGCGGTGGCCGGGTCCAGCTCGACGGCGGACTGCATGCCGAGCGCCTTGCGCAGCAAGCACAAGCCCTCGAGCACGCCGGGCCCGGTGGCGCCGGCGATCATCTCGTCGGCGAGGCCCAGGCGCAGCGCATCCCAGGCGCGCGCGACGGCCTGCAGGCCGACGGAGCTGTGCCCCAGGAAGGTGTTCGCCGGACCGCGCGCGTTGGCCATGATCGACGCGTGGGCGGTGGGCATGTTGTTCATGTGCTTCAGGAAGTCGAAGCCCGTGAAGCCCTTCATGCCGGGCAGGATCCGCGAGTCGTCGATGACGTACTCGCCCCGCGCCGCCGCCTCGAGATCGCCCATCGCGTGGGTCAGCGACAGGTGCTTCTTCATCTCGGGGAAGTTGGTGTAGGACCCGAGGTAGACGCCTCGCCGGTCCGCGACCTCCTCGAGATCCGCCGCCGGATCGCTCATGCCGGCGTTCAGCAGCGTGCGGCCCACGGCACCGACCGCGAGGAAGGTGTGGTGGGTCTGGGTGCCCGGCCGCTGGCCGCGCCCACCGGGGAGCTGGCGCAGCTCCTTCTGGGTGAAGGCGACCGGCGCGCCGTAGCCCGGAGGCAGGGCCTCGAGCTTGTCGACGAGCGGGCGCACCGCGGACTCACCCGCGAGCCAGGCGCTGCGGAAGGCCTGCTCGTCGCCGGCGCCGGTGACGGCCCCGAAGGCGGTGATGAAGACGTCGGCGAAGGCGCTCATGCCCGGCTCCCGTCGTAGCGGCCGAGGATGACCGAGACGTTCTGGCCCCCGAAGCCGAAGGAGTTGCTCATGGCGACGTCCACCGTGAGGTCCCGGGCCACGTTGGGCACGTAGTCCAGGTCGCACTCGGGATCGGGGGTCTCGTGGTTGATGGTGGGGTGGACGCGGCCGTGCTTGATGCTCTGGAGGCAGACGATGGCCTCCGTGACGCCGGCGGCGTGGATCAGGTGACCGAACATCGACTTGCTCGACGAGACCGGCGGCGTGGCGTCGCGCCCGCCGAAGACCCGCTTCATCGCCTTCGTCTCGGCCGCATCGTTCATCTTCGTCGAGGTGCCGTGGGCGTTGATGTACTGGACGCCCGTGCTCGGCACACCCGAGTCGAGGAGGGCACGCCGCATGGCATCTCCCATGCCGCGCCCGCCAGGCTCGGGGTCGGTCAGGCGGTAGGAGTCGGTCGCGATGCCGACCCCCAGGACCTCGCCGTGGATGGTCGCGCCGCGGGCCAGCGCGTGCTCCAGCTCCTCGACGACGAGCAGCGAGCAGCCCTCCGCCATGATGAAGCCGCTGCGGTCCATGTCGAAGGGACGCGAGGCCGCGGCGGGGTTCTCGTTGGCCGTGGTCAGCGCCGACAGCATCGAGAAGCCCGGCATCATCGAGCGCGTCACCGGGGTGCAGACGCCGCCCGTGAGCACGACATCGCTCTGGTTCAGGCGGATGCGCGCGACCGCGTCGAGGATGGCGTGGGAGCCCGAGGCGCAGGCGGAGGCGGCGGTCGTCACCGAGGAGGCGCCGAGCATCGTGGCCAGCGCGGGTGCGGCCTGGTCGACGAACCACTCCTCGAGCACCGCGACGGCGTCGTCGTGCTTCACGGCGGCGCGGCGGAAGGCCGGCAGGTCACGCTTCGTGGAGACCTCGGGGGTGCCCCAGGCCTCCAGCGTGATGCCGCCGAGCGCCTCGATGGCGGTCGAGCCGACGCCCACCGCCAGGTGCACCGCGCGGCGGGCGCGGGCAGCGAAGTCGTCGGGGGCGAGCTCGGGCAGGCCGGCGCTGGCCAGGGCGCGCTGAGCCGCGGCCCAGGAGAAGCGCATGGCGCGGGGCCGCAGGTCGTAGGGCCCGAGGAAGTCGGGGCCCTCCACGGGGTAGCGCACCTCGGCGGCGATCTGCGAGGGCAGATCGACCGGGTCGAAGCTGGTGATGCGTTCCACGGCGGACCTGCCCTCGCAAAGCTGGGCGAACAGGCGGTCCACATCGTCGGCGTGCGGTGTCACGGTTCCAAGCCCCGTGACGACGACCCTACGGCGCATCCTCAACTCCTTCCCCCGCATCGTTTTCGCGGGCGCGCGCATCCTACACAGAGCGCCTCAGACCGCCAGAAGATCGAGCGCTCGAGCGCCGGTGGACGCGGGCAGGCCCGGTCCGTACAATCCGCGCCCCGCGCGGTCCCGTGCGGCATCCATTCCCTGCGGAGGTAGAACCATGGAGTTCGCCGGCAAGGTGGCACTCGTCACCGGCGGTACGCGCGGCATCGGGCTGGAGATCAGCCGACGGCTGGCCGAGCGTGGCGCCGACCTGATGCTCGTCTTCAAGAAGGACACGGAAAACGCGGACAAGGCCAAGGCCGAGTTCGAGGCCCTGGGCCGCCGTGTCCAACTCATCCAGGCCGATCTGCGCAAGCCCGCGGGCGTCGAGGCGCTCTTCGTCGAAGTCGCCGAGGGCCTGGACCAGATCGACATCCTGGTCCTCAACGCCGCCTTCGGCACCATGGGCGAGGTCCTGCGCATGGGCCGCGCGTCCTGGCGCGCGTCCTACGACACCAACGTGCTGTCCCCGATGCTGACGGCCAAGGCCGCCCTGCCCTGGCTCAAGCGCAAGGGCGGGGTCATCACCGCGACCTCGACGCTGGGCGCGCACACGGCCTACCCCACCTACGTCGCCATCGGCAGCTCCAAGGCCGCCATGGAGACCCTGGTGAAGTACATGGCCTTCGAGTGGGCCAAGTACGGCATCCGCGCCAACTCCGTGGCCGCCGGGCCGGTGGAGACGCGGGCCATCGACTGGTTCCGCGACGGCGACGCCGTGCGCATCTTCACCGCCAAGAAGGGCCTCGCAGGCCGCATGGGCCAGCCCTCGGACATCGCGGACGTCGCGGTCTGGCTCTGCAGTGAGCAGAGCCACTGGATCTGGGGTCAGAGCATCGTCGCCGAGGGCGGCATCCTCTGCGGCGTCGACTACGACGACTGGATGGAAGAGAACGTGGACCGCTCCGAGTTCAACGTCGAGCAGGGAGGTGAGTCGTGAGCCGCTTCGAAGGACAGGTCGCCCTCGTCACCGGCGGATCACGCGGCATCGGCGCGGCGGTCGCGCGCTACCTCGCCACCGAAGGCGCGGACGTCGTCATCTCCTACAAGGAGCAGCACGAGCTGGCCGCCGCGGTGGTCGCCGACATCGAAGCCGCAGGCCGCCAGGCGCTGTCCGTGGCGGGCGATCTCACCGCCCCGCGCGGTCCCCGGGACCTGCTGAAGGCCGTCAAGGAGCGCTTCGGTCGCCTCGACATCCTCGTGCCGGCCGCCGGCAACGCGGAGATCAAGGCGCTCGAGGACATGGACATCGACACGTGGCAGCGGTCCTTCGCCATCCACCTCGAGGCCGTGCTCCAGACGGCGCAGGCGGCGCACCCGATGCTCAAGGAGAGCGCCGGCCGCGTGGTGCTGCTCTCGGCGGTCGGGGCCAGCGCGGCCTTCACCGGCTACGCCTCGGTCGGGGCCGCGAAGGCGGGCCTCGAGTCGCTGCTCCAGTACATGGCGTCGGAGTGGATCAAGGACGGCATCCGCGTCAACGCGGTCAGCTGCGGCACCGTGGACAGCGGCATCCTCGAGCGCTGGCCCATCGGCGGCCGCGTGCGCACCTTCCTGGAGCGCAAGACCGTGGGAGTCGGCATCGCGCAGCCCGAGGACATCGCGCCCATCGTGGCCTTCCTGGCCTCGCCCGAGAGCCGCTACATCGTGGGGCAGAGCATCGTCGCAGACGGCGGCGTGACCCTGGGGATCGACTTCGAGCAGTGGGTGCGCCAGGCCTACGGCCAGGACGCCACCTTCACCAGCTAGCGCGGATCTAGCTCCGCGGGGGCAGGTGCTCCTGGATCGCGCGGAGCAGCTCGCCGGCCCGGCAGGGCTTGGGCAGGAACTCGACGGCGCCGGCTGCGAGCGCCCGCTCGCGGTCGGACTCCCTCACGCGGGCAGAGAGCACGATGATCGGTGGCTTGCCGATCTCGGGGTCGCTCATGAACTGGCCGGTGAGGGCCCAGCCGTCCACGCCGGGCAGCATCAGGTCCATCAGCACCAGCTCCGGCTTGTAGATCCGCGCGATCTCCATCGCCTGCGGGCCGTCGGGCGCCGAGGCCACGCGGAAGCCCGAGAGGCGCAGCGTCGTCACGAGGACCTCGCGGATCGGTGGGTCGTCCTCGACCACCATGATCCGGCGTCCGTCGGGGTTCTCGGGGATGCCATCGCCGTCGGATGCCTCCCAGGTGATGGGGTCATCACCTCGAGATGGAAGGCTCATGTCGCGTCCAATCTCGGGCGTTTCGCTCCGCGTCGGTGAGGCTCTTGGTCGGCAGCGTCACATAGAAGGTCGTGCCCTGGCCGA
>JAJDAI010000824.1 GCA_029261955.1 Deltaproteobacteria bacterium
CCGTCCCCGTTCACGTCCCCGACCGCCGCAACTGACCCACCAACACCGCCGAAAGCCTGTGCACCCTCCCAGATCGCTGACGTGTCGTCAGGCCCCAGGACGGCGTCGACCGACGATGCGACGTCAGTGAAGAGGTACACCCGACCGGCGTTTCCCAGAGGTCCCGCATCGAAGTGAGGTTCGCCGATCGCGAGATCGGCGCTCCCGTCGAGGTCCACGTCACCGACGATCGCTACGCTCCAGCCGAATGCGTCCGAATCATCTCCGTTCCCCTCGAACACGAGAGTCGCGGTGGACTCATCCCCCGAGACGAGGGGAGTCCCGGAGTTGCCGGCGAACAGGAAGGCCATTCCTGCACCGACTCCGCTGGCGGTGTCGGCAGAGGGCGAACCGACCAAGAGGTCGTCAACACCGTCGCCAGTCACATCGCCTCCGCCGGCCAGAGACCTGCCGAAGAAGGACCCGACGCCGTGCAGAACCGTCCCCGGAAGCTCAGAAAACCCAGCCGCATCGCCATAGTGGATGGCGACAATGCCCGCCACCCAGTCGGCCACCACCAGATCGGTGAACCCATCGGCGTCCAAGTCCCCTGCTTCCACGACGATGTCCCCCGGGTTCATGGTGACCGGGGGACCGATCACCGACACAGGTGCGTCCAGCAGGGCCAACGCCGCGGAACCCGGCACCCCCCAGTCCTCGGAGGCGGCACAGCCGGGGAGGGAGAGGACGGCGATGACGAGGAGCGACCAGAGGGGAGCGGCCGCCGCCACAATCAGCCGGGTCCATTCGTAGATCTTGAGCATTGGTCGCACCCCCCCCGTGTCGGGTCCGCTCCCCGGCCTCGCATCGACGCACGGCGGCGGCAGAGATACCCGCATCACATTGTGCCACTTGCCTCCCCGTCGCGTGTATCCAGAACATCAGCCAGTTGCTCGGGGGCCCTTCGTGACCCACGCCCGCTTCTCCGGGCTAGCTGATGAGCCGGTCCGGAGCACCGCGACAGGGAAGCCCATCGTCCGGGGCCTGTCATAGGCCCCTCCCACTGGTCGCTCTGGTGGCACCGCACCTAACACTGGATAAATGCCACGGGCTTCGCCCGCAGCGTTTATCCGGGACGTGTTCAGCGAAACGCCCCCCTCAGACTGGGTGTTACTCCAGTCTCCTCCCGCCCCGAACGTCTGCGTCGACAGTTGCGGAACCGTCCCGGTCCCCACCCCACGGCCAGGGGAGTCGCTTTGGAACCGTGAGACAGAGCAGCACCGCCAGTGGCACCAAAGGAATCACGAGAACCCAGCCAGCGGTCTCAGTTGCCTCCTGAAGGAGAGGGGTACCCGCGAGCTCCGGCCAGACTTGAAGAGCGCGCTGAACGCGCACGCCGAGCGAGCCGGCGATGACAATGCTACCGACACCAACCATTGCTACCAACCACCAGAAGTGCCAAACCAGAGCAACGAGCAGTGCCAGGACCGACGCCCCCGCTCGAAGACTCGATCGTAGGACGACATGGATCAGCGTTCGCATCGGGGTCGGCCGTGGCTCGGAAACCTCTAGGTCCGCCTGGAGTTGGCGGAGGTAGAACGAGACCAGCACAAGCCCCAGCCCGGCAGCCATCATCCTAGGGTGCAGGGGAGCGGCAATCGCCACCAGCACGAGCAGTCCTCGAACCAGCCCTCGGACCAGTCCATCCACTTGCCGAAGGTGGATGGCGGCTACGCCGAGCGCCGTCGAGACCAAAGCGAGCGCGAACCACGTAGGCACGTCAAGCGCCCGCGGCTGCAATCGGCCGGCTCCGTACCCACTCGAGGACCGCGCCGTACGTCACGGCGCCAATCGTGAAGAGGCCGAGCCCCACGGCCGAGGCAATCACGGGCTGCAGGTTGAACCGGAAGATCAGCGCACCACATGCCAGCGAGGGCGTCACGGCGATGAAGGTGAAGAGCAAGTACTGCGAGAGGTAGTTGTCCGAGACCGAGTTGAGGAAGCTCGTGCCAGCATCCGGCTCCGCCCACCGGCGGGGATCTCTCACCCAGGCCAGGACGAACATCAGTAGTACCGCAGTCACCGTCGCGCCCGCGTAGCCAGCCAGGCGAAGCGGAATCGGGACACCCAACATGCTGACCGTCTTCGTGCTCGTCGGCGATCGCAGCTCCCCCCACTCGCGGAGTTCCCGGGGCGTCATGTTGCGCACTTCGGCCCAGTGCTCCGCGACGGTCGGATATCTCTGAAGGTCCACCGCCACGCCGGCGGTCGGCCACGCCTCGAATTCCGTCGGGAGCTCGACCGTGCGGTACCAGACCGCCTCGAACCCATCGCCGGCCATATCGGCTACTTGCCCTTTGCAGCGCAACTCGAAGCTCACGCTGCCCTCGAAGACCAGAGGCTCGACCCGAGGTCCGGGCAGCTCCCGAAAGGCCTCCGAGGGAGGCGAGGGAAGTGGGCCCAACGTCCCCGCCGCACAGCCATCCAACCAGACGTTGTCCAGTTCCGCGGCGAGCTTGTCGGCGGCCTCCTGGATCGCGGAAGCGGTTTGTACGTGCCGAATCCGCACCACCACACCCCGCCACTCGCTCAGCGCCTCGACACTCTGCCCAATCGGCGAGTCTGGCGAAGGCAGGTCTACAACGACCGATGCGGCACCGTGAGGGTTGAGGACCTGTCGTCCCAGAAGTTCCCCACGCAGATCCGCCAGATACCCCTCCCAGTCGCTAACCCAGCGGAGAGGTGACAGGCCGGCTGAACGACTGGTCTCTATCACTGTGGTCAGAGCCTTCGTCTCCAAGAGCAAGGTTCGGACCGGAGGCGGGCTACTGAGCGCCAGCGTTGCGACCACGAGGTCGAGCAGAAGCACGGCGCCGAGGGCGTGTTTGAGATTCTGGTCGGTCGTCGGCGCCACCTTCCCATCGTACCCGTGGCTCCCCTCGGCCGTTCCGCCCTGTTGCCGAGAGCACGACGAATCCGGCGCCCTCGCAGCCCTCCGCGCGGCACCCGGTTCCAGCCCCTCGTCGGGAACCGCGACGCCTTCCCAGAGACCCAGCTGGCGAATCGCTGAACACTGGATAGATGGGATGAGAAGGCGGTCGGCCCCCTGACACGGCGTACCGTCTGGTCGCCAATGGAAACGGGCTCGAAGCCCAGTCAGGAGACCGACCAT
>JAJDAI010000825.1 GCA_029261955.1 Deltaproteobacteria bacterium
GCCCACGAGGTCGATGGGGATGCCCGCCTCGCGCAGCGCCCGCACCGCGCCCAGGTGCGCGCAGGTCCGCGCGCCGCCGCCGCTGAGCACGAGGCCCACCGCGGCGCCGGCCAGGAAGCGGGCCATGCGTTCGACGTCGTCGGGGCGATCCGGCTGCACGAAGTGGTGGCTCAGGACCTGCCGGGGTTCGAGCCAGTCGGAGACCGGGGTGGCGCGCCCGCCGCACTCCAGCAGGACCAGCTCGCGCCCGGCGGCCGAGGCCACGCCGGCGTGATCGTCGAGCAGGTAGGCCTCCACGGGGCCCGGCACCGGCGAGGCGGCGCGGTCGGCGACCAGCAGCACGCGATCCGCCTGGCGGATGCAGCGCCGCGACCAGGGGGTGAGGATCGAGTCGGCCTGGTAGAGCACGAAGCGGTTGTCGGTCTCGAGCCGGTTCATCCAGCCCGAGATCGTCGCGTTGTCGAGGTCGTTGAAGGTGGTCGTGGAGGAGCCGTGGCCGATCTCCTCGTCCAGCGTCTTCGCGTCGACCCGGCGCGTGCTGCCGTGGCGGGCCAGGGCGGTGCGCAGCCGCCGGCAGAAGTCGTCGACGTTCTGTCCGCCGTGCACCGGGACCACGGCGATGGTGGAGATGGCGCCCCGCCGGTCCGCCGTCTCGTGCAGCCGCGCGAGCCGCCCGACCATCGTGCGGGCCAGGTGCATCATCGCGTGCGGGTGCTGCGCCACCAGCGCGTCGAAGCCGTCCCGCGAGAGCTCCAGAAGCTCGCTGTCGCGCATCGCGCGCACGCTGCCGGTGCGGGTCCCGCCCATGACCATCGCCCGCTCGCCGGAGAGCTCGCCGGTGCCCACCTCGGCGTCCACGACCCCGGTCAGCGGATCGAAGACCTGGAGGCGGCCGTGCAGCACCAGGTACAGGTGGTGGGCGGGGTCCCCCTTGTTGAAGAGCAGGTGCCCGCCGGGCACGAGCACGGTGCTCGCCTGCCGCACGAAGCGTCGACGCACCTCGACGTCGTCGCCGAACAGCCGGATCAGGCCCGGGTGGTCCGCGAGGTCGAGGTCTTCAACGCGCACGGGGCGCAATGTCTGGGTCTGGCTCCCCTGGTCCACCTGCGCAGTATCCCCCATCCCGAGCCCGGGGGTGCGGCGGGTGGAATCGGTCCGTGCGCCCCGCTACGGTGCGCGCGCATGATCTACGTCGCCTTGCCGGCCTACAACGAAGAGGGAAACATCGGCGCGCTGCTGCGCGAGATCCGAGCCACCTTCGCCGAGACCCTCCCCAACCGCCCCTTCACCGTCATCGTCATCGACGACGGGTCGAGCGACGGCACGGCGGACGCGGTGCGTCGCTTCCAGCAGGAGGCGGAGGACGTCGGCGCCGCGTCGGGGATCGAGCTCATCCAGCACGAGCAGAACCAGGGCCTGGCCGAGGCGATCCGCACGGGGCTGACCGCCTGCGCCGACCGCGCCGAAGACCGCGACATCATCCTCACGATGGACGCCGACAACAGCCACCTGCCGGGGCTCATCCCGTCCATGGTCCGCAAGGTCCACGAGGGCTACGACGTCGTGATCGCGAGCCGCTACCAGCGCGGCGCGCGGGTCGTGGGCGTCGCGCCGCACCGCCAGGTGCTGTCCCTCGGGGCCGGCTTGATGTTCCGCACGCTCTTCCCCATCCCCAGCGTGCGCGACTACACCTGCGGCTTCCGCGCCTACCGCGCCGTCATGCTGAAGAAGGCGATCGCGGGGAACCCCGAGTTCTTCACCGAGCAGGGCTTCACCTGCATGGTCGACATCCTGCTGAAGCTCCGCCTGGAGTCGCCGCCGGTGATGATGACCGAGGTGCCGCTGCTGCTGCGCTACGACCAGAAGCAGGGCGCGAGCAAGATGGACGTCGGCAAGACGGTGCGGGACACCTTCCTGCTCGCCGCGCGCCGCTTCTTCCAGTAGGCGCGCCTACTGCTCGAGGTCCGTGCAGGACCAGCCCGAGCGGGCCCAGAACACCACGTCGAAGGGCAGGCCCGGCAGGCTGCGCTGCCCTCGCTGCTCCCAGTGGGGCCCGCAGGCGGGCGTCGGAGGCTGCTGGCCGGGTGGGGCCGCGCCGATCACGAGGTCGATCTTCGCCGCCTTCTCGCAGCCCTCCTCCACCGCGATGTGCTCGCGGTGGTGCACGAGGTGGGACAGGTGGGAGCGGTAGTAGAGCCAGTTCCAGTCCCCCAGCGGGGCCGCGCTGTTGTCGGCCTCGTCCATGAGCACCGCGCGCGGCTCGCAGGCCTCGATGAGGTCCCAGAGCTCGTCCCGGGCCGCCTGGCGCACGGCGGGCTGGGTGGCGCGCGGGGACCAACCCCGGTCCTCGACCGAGGCCTGGAGCGCCAGCCCGCGCACCGTCAGGGGCGGGATGTTGGGGGTCGCGGGGGTCCAGAGGGTCGCGACCGCGCGGGGCAGGAGGGGCAGGTCGTGGTGGAACTCGGCGGAGACCAGCAGCGCCGGGATGACCGCGAGCAGGCCCAGGCCCAGCTGCGCGCGGGGGCCGAGGCCCGCCCAGCCGAGGGCCGCGAGCAGGGCCAAGGCGGGCAGGGCGGTGAGCAGGAAGCGCTCGTCCGCCAGCGGCACGACGAGCGCGATGAAGCCGCCTTGACCGATCAAGGTGAGCGCGGCCAGCCAGAGCCCCTTGCGGCTGCGTCCCAGCCAGGCCCCCAGGCCCCAGAGCAGCGCGGGCAGGCAGGCCAGGGACACGAGCGTCGTGGCCGTGGAGAGGACGTAC
>JAJDAI010000826.1 GCA_029261955.1 Deltaproteobacteria bacterium
GGCGTGAAGGCCGACTTCGCGCGTGCCGGCAAGTACAAGAGCGCCATCGAGCCGATGACCTCGGAGCAGATGTCGGAGCCCTTCCGCGAGATGCTCGAGTCCATGGCGGACTCCCTCTTCAACCAGTACGTCGCCGCGGTCGCCCAGAGCCGCGACTCGCTCGACGAGGCCGCCGTCCGCGCCGTCATCGACGACCCGCCGCTGACGGCTGCCGGCGCTGCGCGCGCGGGGCTCATCGACGGCCTGCTCTACCGCGATCAGCTGCTCGCGAAGCTGGGCGGCGCCACCGTCGAGCCCATCTCCTCCGAGGGCCCCAAGCTCGGCAACCTGCTGGGCGACGACGACGACTCGGCCCCCGCGCCCTTCTCGGACGAGGTGGCCAGCGACGACGACGACTCCGCGCAGGCCCTCGCCGAGCTGGACGAGGACGACGAGCCCGACCTGCTGTCCTTCGGCGAGTACCGCTCCGTGAGCCCCTCCTCCCTGGGCCTCGGCAAGGGCCCGAAGATCGCGGTCATCTACTGCGAGGGTCAGATCACCTCGGGCAAGAGCAACCCGGGCGGCGGCTTCGGCGCCAAGTCCATGGGCAGCGACACCATCGCGGCGGCGGTGCGCAAGGCCCGCAAGGACGAGTCGATCAAGGCCATCGTGCTGCGGGTCGACTCCCCGGGCGGCAGCGGCCTGGCCTCGGACGTCATCTGGCGTGAGGTCGAGCTGGCGCGGCGCAGCAAGCCGGTCATCGCGACCATGAGCGACTACGCCGCGAGCGGCGGCTACTACATCTCCATGGCCGCGGACGCCATCGTCGCGCAGCCGGCCACCCTGACGGGCTCCATCGGCGTCTTCGGGGGCAAGTACGACCTCGGCGGCCTCTACAGCAAGATGGGCATGACCACCGAAGACGTGAAGCGCGGCGAGCTCTCGGACCTCTTCGCCAGCGACCGCGGGCTCGGGGACGCGGGGCGGCGCAAGTTCGGCGAGTTCATCGACGAGTTCTACGAGATCTTCATCACGAAGGCCGGCAAGGGCCGCAAGGTCTCCCCGCTCGCCATCCACGAGGTCGCTCAGGGCCGCGTCTGGACGGGCGAGCAGGCGAAGGAGATCGGCCTCGTGGACGAGGTGGGCACCTTCCGCACGGCGCTGAAGCTGGCGAAGGAGAAGGCCGGCATCGAGGGCGAGGCCCGCCTGGTGCTCATGCCCCGGCAGCAGAGCACCCTGGAGCGCCTGCTCAACCGCGGACCGGCCGGCTCCATCGGGGCGATGCTCGACCGCACGGTCGTGGGCAGCGCCGTGCCGGCGGACCTTCGCGCCGACGCGCAGCGCTTCCTCTCGATCGCCCCGCTGCTCGCGTCGGGCCAGCCGCTCGCCATGGCGCCCTACCACCTCGAAGTCCGGTGACCGACTTCGTCCGGCTCGAGCTGGACCCGGAGCAGATCGACGGTCCCTTCGTGACCGCGATCGACGCTCCCCAGGCGGAGATGCGCTGCGACCGCTGCCGCACCACCTGGTTCGATCCGGTGCCCGGCCCCGTGTCCATCGAGGTGGACGCGCCCGAGGGCGGCTGGGACGTCTTCCGCCCCGGCGTCCTGCCCGCGGCCTCCAGCTGCCCGCTGCTGGTCGCGCCCGAGCTCGCCGAGGCCCTCGCGGAGCTCGGCGGCTTCGAGGCCCACCCCGTCACCGTCAGCGCGGTGGACGGCGAGCCCGGCGGCTACGACGGCCCCACCTGGGTCGCGCTGTGGCCGAGCGGCTCCTGCGGCGCCTTGATCCGTGACGGCGCCCCTGTCCCGCCCTGCGACGACTGCGGCCGCTTTCCCGGCGAGTTCGCCGAGCCCTTCGACGCCCAGCTCGTGGCCTCTGGCTGGGATGGAGCCCCGCTGCTCCGCGTGGCCGGATGGCGGCACACGACCTTCGCCACGGCAGAGGCCTGGGCGACCCTGCGGAAGCACGGCGTCGCCTTCCTTCGGGCAATCCCGGCCTCCTGAGCCAGGAAGCGTGGCGGCGGTGGTGGACTCGGGTCTACCCTTGCAGCATGCGACTTCTCCTGCTGCTGCCCCTGCTCCTCTCCGGTTGCGATCGAATCGACGACTACTTCTCCAACGTGGTCGCCGAAGGCCTCTTCGTGGGGGTCGAAGACCCGGGCGAGTTGCCGGAGGAGGTGGACATCGACTCGGCCGCCACGGCGGAGGCCTGGATCGCCCGCGCGACCAGCTTGACCGACATCGAGCGCAACCTCGTCGATGACGCCGACCGCGTGGCCCTGACCCACGACGGCACCAACCACGACTTCACCAACGAAGGCGACGGGCTCTACTCGATCGCGAGCGGCGTCGACAGCGAGCTGGAGTACCGCGTCGGCGAGCGCTACCGCCTCCGCGTCTGGGACAACGAGACCGTCTACGTGGCCGAACTCGAAGCCCCGCCCGCGCCCGATCTGGACGGCGCCCCGGCCGAAGACGAGTTCCACCCCGCGGGCCAGGCCATCACCATCGACCTGGGCGGTCAGGGCTACAACAACGCGCTGTAC
Source organism: Deltaproteobacteria bacterium (assembly GCA_029261955.1). Classification (GTDB taxonomy): domain Bacteria; phylum Myxococcota_A; class UBA796; order UBA9615; family UBA9615; genus CALCXL01. The sequence continues at coordinate 2,525 of JAJDAI010000826.1, forward strand.
CTGGTGTTCGACCAGGACGGGAACCTCGTGGCCGACAACCGGCCCGAAAGCGTCAGCGACTACCTGGACTGGATCGGCGGCAACGACACCGTGGACGAGGTCACGATCCCCGGCTCGGCCTTCTCGGACGCCGGCGCCGCCTACGTGCTGGGCGTGGCCGGCATCATCCGGGCCGAAGACGCCGACTTCGAGAACTTCAACCCGCTGCTCTCCAACTTCGCCATGGGCTCGCTCGCGGTGGCGCCGGTCATCACGGCGCCTTGACCCTCGACGAGCTCCCCGGCCAGCTCCTGGAGCTGGCGAGGAGCGCGCAGGGCGAGGCGGCCGGCTGGCTGCTTCAGCGGGGCGAAGCGATCGAGGCCAGCTGCGTGGCCGGCACGGCCGACCGCTTCGTGCTCGATCCCCTGGAGCTCGTGGCCGCCGCCGATCGCGGCTTCGAGCTGCTCGGCGTGTGGCACAGCCACCCCGGAGGGAGCCCCTCCCCCTCCCCCTCCGATCACGCGGCGGCGCGGGCCTGGCCCGGCACCCTCTGGTTGATCCTGGCCCTGGGCTCCGAGCCCCGCCTGGCGGCGTTCCGCGCGGGCACACACGGGCTGCGGCCCGAACCCCGATTTCCGGGATCCGGCGTGCTATCTTCCGCGGCTCCATGAGCGGCGCATTCATCGCCTTCGAGGGCATCGAAGGCAGCGGAAAATCCACCCAGATCGCCCGCCTCCGCGACCGGCTGCAAGCCGCAGGTCGTGAGGTGGTCTGCGTCCGTGAGCCCGGCGGCACCCGCTTGGGCGATCGGGTGCGCTCGATCCTGCTCGATCGCGACCAGGTGGGCATGAGCCCGGTAGCCGAGATGCTCCTGTTCGCAGCGTCGCGAGCCCAGATCGTCCGAGAGGTCCTGCGGCCGGCGCTCGAGCGCGGCGCCGTGGTGCTCTGCGATCGCTTCCTGCACAGCAGCCTGAGCTACCAGGGCCACGCCCGGGGCCTCGGGCGCGACCGCGTGCTCCGCGTGAACCTGGAGGCCACCGAGGGCCTGCTGCCCGACCGGGTGGTGCTGCTGGACCTCGATCCCGACGCGTCCCTCGCGCGTGCGCTGGAGCGTGGCGCCCCGGACCGCTTCGAGCAGGAGGCGATGGACTTCCACCACGACGTGCGCGCCGGCTTCCTCGCCGAAGCGGAGCTCGACCCCGATCGCTTCGCGGTGCTCGACGGCGGCGCCGACGCGGATGCGGTCACCACCTCCATCCACGCGGCCCTCACCGACCTCCTCCCGGAGCTGTCGTGAGCGGCTGGGACGACGTGGTCGGCCACGCCAGGGTGGTCAAGACGCTCCAGCGCGCCGTCGCATCGGAGAACCCGCACGGGGCCTGGCTGATGCTGGGGCCCCGCGGCGTCGGCAAGATGACGGTGGCTCGCACCTTCGCGCAGGCCCTGCTCTGTCAGGGCCGCGACAAGCCCTGCGGCAGCTGCCCCCCCTGCGCCCGGGAGGCGGTCGGCACCCACGCGGACCTGCTGACCCTGGAGCCCACGGGCAAGAGCCGCACCATCGGTGTGGACCAGGTCTCCGAGGTTCAGCGCATGCTCGGCTTCCGCCGCTTTGAGGGGGGCCACCGCGTCGTGCTCTTCGACGACGCCGGCACCCTGAACGAACAGGCCCAGAACAAGCTGCTGAAGACCCTCGAGGAGCCCCCGGCGGGCACCGTGCTGGTGCTCTGCGCGCTGCACCCCTCTCAGCTCCTCATCACGGTGCGCTCGCGCTGCCAGAAGGTGGTCCTCGCGCCGCTGGATCGGCAGGAGCTGGCGGACTGGCTGGTCACCGCACGCGACGCCGACCCGCAGGCCGCCGCCATCGCGGCCGCGGCCGGAGGCGGGCTGCCGGGCCGCGCGGTGGAGTTGCTCGATCCCGAGCGCGCCCAGGTCATCAAGGCGCGGCAGGACCACGTGCTGGCGGCCCTGTCGGGCGATCGCGAGGCCACGGCTGCCCTCATCGAGGCCGTCGACCGGGACCGCGAAGGCTGCATGGAGCTGCTCGCCCTGCTGCAGGAGGTCCTGCGGGACGCCATGGTCGCGACCTCGGGCGCCGCCGTGCCGCGCCTGCACCCCGCTGCGGCCCCCGAAGAGGGCAAGCTCGGCGCCTTGCCTCCGCGCGTGCTGGCCGAGCTGCTGGGCTCGGTGGAGGCCACGCGAGCACGGCTCGCGCGAAACGTGCACCCCGGCGGCCTGCTCGACGAGCTGCTGCGCCGCATCCGCACGGTGGCCGCGTGACCGAAGCCGAGCCCCAGGGCAACCGCGCCGTCGTCAGCGTGAGCTTCCCGCCGCTGGGCATCCAGGCGGACTACGCGACGGACGGCCGCGTCGATCTGAAGCCCGGCACGCTCGTCGTCGTCGAGGGCCTTCGTGGCAAGGCCCTCGGTCGGGTGGTCCGCGGCGCGCACGTCCCCTCCGGTGGCAAGGCCGGCAAGGGAGGAGGCCGCGTCCGCAAGG
>JAJDAI010000827.1 GCA_029261955.1 Deltaproteobacteria bacterium
GGACCGCGCAGGCGGTGGCGCCGGTCGAACTTCGCGTCGCCGGTCCGCAGGTCGTCCGACTCGATCAGCCCCTCCAGGCTCAAGGTCACCTGCCGCGGGATGCCGCCCGCGGTGTCCACCTGGAGCCGCAGGCTCTCCGACTGCCGTTCGTGGTCGAACTCGAAGGTGAACTCGCCGAGCTGGGCGGCCGCGGGCAGGGCACGCTCCTCGAAGCGGAGGCCAGCCGTGAACTCCAGCCGGCCCAGCACCTCGGCGAGCGGACGCCGGCGCAGCGAGGCCCGCCACCCGTTGGGGTTGCTCCCGCCGAGCAGCCCCAGGACGCCGCCGCCCACCGCGATCAGCAGCGCGACGACCACGATCACCGAGCTCAGGTCTTCGATCCCCACGCCCCAAGCATGGCGGCCCCGGACACCCCGGTCGACCGGTGGCGCCGTTCGGCAGTTCTGTAAGAATGAGTGAATGGTCGTTCAGCGGAGTTGAAACGCTTGACAGCGGACCTGCGATTAAGCATATTTCGCCTGACTGGAGTCGTGGTTAATAATGTTTCGTCATCCCGCCCAAGACCTGGATCACATCGACGTGGAGCTGATCCGCGTGGTCCAGAGCGACTGCAAGACCCCGCTCGCGCGGCTGGGCGAGCAGGTCGGGCTCTCTGCCCCGGCGGTGATGAAGCGGCTCCGCAAGCTGGAGCAGGCGGGCGTGATCCGCGGCTACCAGGCGAACCTCGACGGCCGGCTCGTGGGCCTCGATGTGACCGCCTTCGTGGGCGTGTCCATCAACTTCCCGAACAACATCGACGCCTTCACGCAGTTCGTCGACGGGATGGACGGGGTGCAGGAATGCCACCACGTCACCGGGCGCCACTCGCTGCTCCTCAAGGTGAAGGCGCCCAACACGGCGGCGCTCGAGGAGCTCATCGCTCAACTCCAGCGCCTCGACGCGGTGGAGCGGACGGAGACCACGGTGGTCCTGTCCACGCGCAAGGAGCGCGTCGCGGTACCGCTGGACCACTTCGGGACCAGCGGCCCCGACATCGCTGCAAACGACCTTTAGGGACCCACCCTCCCCCCGCCCCCAGCGACCCCGGGAGCGGGGCCGCCGGAACGGCCGCACGCTCGCGAACGGGGGACAGACGAGATGACTGACGACATGAAGCTGCTTCACCACCCCGACAACGAGCACGACGCCTGCGGCGTGGGTTTCGTGGCCGACATCCGTGGCCGCCGATCCCGCGATCTGGTGACCGACGCCCTGTCCATCCTCGACCGACTGGCCCACCGCGGCGCGGTGGGAGCGGACCCCGAGACCGGCGACGGCGCCGGAATCCTCTTCGAGATCCCGCACGACCTGCTCGCCGCCGAACTCGAAACCGAAGGCGTGAAGCTGCCCCCGGAGGGCCAGTACGGCGTCGCGATGCTCTTCGTGGGCGACGACCTCGAGGCCGTGCAGGCCGCCGTGTGCAGCCGCGACCTGCCCCTGCTGCACACCCGCCACGTGCCCGTCGTGAAGGACGCCGCCGGAGGCTGGGCACGCCGCACCGCCCCCACCGTCGTGCAGCTCTTCATCGGCCGCCCCGACAACAGCGCCTTCGACCGCGAGCTCTACCTGGCCCGCCGCGCCATCGAGGCCCACACCGACGCCTACGTCTGCTCCTTCTCCTCGCGCACCCTCGTCTACAAGGGGCTGCTGAAGCCCGACCAGCTGGTCGCCTACTACCCCGACCTGCAGCACCCGCTGCTGTGCGCGTCCTTCGCGATCGTGCACCAGCGCTTCAGCACCAACACCACGTCCACCTGGCGCCGCGCCCAGCCCTTCGGCCACCTGGCGCACAACGGCGAGATCAACACGCTCCAGGGGAACCTGTCCCGCATGGCGGCGCGCGAGCCGCTGTTCGACGCGCCCTGGATGGGGGACGCGGAGCGCAGCCTGCTCAGCCCGGTGCTCGACGCGGACGACAGCGACTCGGCGAACCTCGACAAGGCGATGGACCTGCTGCTCCGCACGGGCCGCTCGCTGCCGCAGGCGGCGGCGATGCTGATGCCCGAAGCCTGGGAGCGCAGCCGCACGATGTCGGCGACCCGGCGGGCCTTCTGGGCCTGGCACGCCTCGATCATGGAGCCCTGGGATGGCCCGGCCTGCGTGGTCTACACGGACGGCCACCAGATCGGCGCGGCGCTCGACCGCAACGGCCTGCGGCCCGCCCGGTGGACCCTCACGACCGAGGGCCGCGTGATCCTCGCGTCCGAGGCTGGCGTACTCGATCTGCCGGCGACGCAGATCCGCCGCCGCGGGCGCCTCGGACCGGGCCAGCAGCTGCTGATCGACCCCAAGCGGGGGCGCCTGCTGCTCGACGAGCAGATCAAGGGCAAGCTGGCGGACCGGGGCGACTACCGCCGCTGGCTCACGGAGCACCGCCTGCGTCTGCGGGCCATCCGCCCCGACGCCGGCCCCGCCGAGCCGCGTCCCCTGGCCGAACTGCGGCGGGACCAGGCGGTCTTCGGCCTCACCCTCGAAGACGAGCGGGTCCTGCTCCAGCCCATGGCCACGACCGGCAAGGAGCCCGTGGGCGCCATGGGCGACGACACCCCGCTCGCGGTGCTGAGCGAGGAGCCCCAGTCCTTCTTCGACTTCTTCGTGCAGCGCTTCGCCCAGGTCACGAACCCGCCCATCGACCCCATCCGCGAGCGGCGGGTGATGTCCCTGCGGGTGTCCCTGGGCGCCGAGGGCAACCTCTTCGACGAGG
>JAJDAI010000828.1 GCA_029261955.1 Deltaproteobacteria bacterium
GAGGCGCTCATCGGCTTCGCGGGTCCGCGGGTCATCGAACAGACCATCCGGGAGATCCTCCCCGAGGGCTTCCAGCGGAGCGAGTTCCTCCTGGAGCACGGCATGCTCGACCAGATCGTCGACCGGCGGGACCTGCGGCAACGCATGGCTGACCTGCTGGGGCTGCTGCTCGATTGAGTACCTTCCAGACCTGGTTGGAGTCCGTCCAGAAGCAGGGCGTGAAGATGGGCCTCGAGCGCATCCGGCACGCCCTGGAGCTGGTGGGTGATCCGCAGCGCAGCGCGCCGTCGCTGCTCGTGGGGGGCACGAACGGCAAGGGCTCGACGGTGACCTACGCCACGGCGCTGCTCGCGGCGGCGGGGCACACCATCGGCTCGACGACCTCGCCGCACCTCGTGGACTACCGCGAGCGCTTCGTGGTGGACGGTCGCCTCATCACGCCCGAAGAACTGGAGTCTGTCGGCTCCGCGCTTCACGCGCGGGTCGCCGAGGAGCCCGGGCTGGAGGAGCTGACCTTCTTCGAGCTCGGCACGCTCGTGGCCGCCGCCTGGTTCCAGGAGCGCAAGGTCGACGCCAGCGTCTGGGAAGTGGGCATGGGCGGCGAGTTCGACGCCAGCCGGGCCAGCGAGCCCTGCGTCTTGGCCCTGACCAACGTCGACCTCGACCACTGCGCCTTCCTGGGCGAGGACGTGGAGGCCATCGCCCGCACCAAGGCCCGAGCCGCGCCGGCCGGCGGGGTCGTCGTGACCACCGAGACCCGGCCCGATCGGCTGGAGCCCATCCGCGAAGAGGTCGCTGCCGCCGGCGCGCGCCTGCTCGTCGCGGGTGAGGACTTCCGCTGGCGCTTCGACGACGGCCTCAGCTTCGAGTACGGCGGCCTGCGCCTCGACCAGGTGCCGCTCGCCATGCGCGGCGCGCACCAGGGTCAGAACGCAGCCTGCGCCATCGCCGCTGTCGCCGCCTTCTGCGCCGAGTCCGGGATCCGCGCCCCCAGCCCCTGGGAAGCGGCCGAGGCCGTGGGTCGAGCCCGCTTGCCCGGGCGCCTGGAGCGGCTTCGCGCGGGACCGGGCGCGCCGGCCTTCGTGCTGGACGGGGCCCACAACCCGGCCGGAGCCCAGGCCCTGGCCGTCGCTCTGGCCGAGATGCGTCGCCCGCCCGAGCGGGTCTGGCTCTTCGCCTGCATGGCGGACAAGGACCGCGCCCCGCTGATCGAAGCGGTCCTGCCCCACGTGGATCGGGTGGTCTGCGCGCGCGGCATGACCAGCGACCGCTTCGAGTCGCCCGAGGTGCTGGCGGCCGAGGTCACGGCCGCAGGCGGCATCTCGGAGATCTCCGGAACCACAGAGGAAGCGACGAATCACCTCAAGAATCGCTTGAGCATTCGCGACGAAGTCCTCGTGGCCGGCAGCCTCTACGCGGTCGGGGACGTGCGGCGAGCCCTGGGGTTCGTCCCGAAGTGAGTCCGCGCTGGCTCGCCGCGGGGGTGCTCTGCGCCGTGGCGATCCCCTGGCTGCCCGGCCTCGGCGGAAGCCTGCTCGCGGACGATTGGCCGCTGCTCGCGGAGTCCCTGGGCCCCGACAACGCCCGGGTCCTGCTCGGGCGCTTCATCACGCCGCTGCCCGAGGGGCTGAGCCCGCGCTTCTGGCGTCCGCTCTGGTACGCCAGCCTCTGGGTCGACGCCCACGCCTTCGGGCCGCGCGCGCTCCCGCTCCAGCTGGTCAACCTCGCGTTGCACCTGCTGAACGTGGCCCTGCTCGCGGCGCTGCTGCTGCGGCTCCGCCTCAGCCGGACCCTGGCCTGGGGCGCAGCGGCCTGCGCAGGATTGAGCCCGCTGAGTCACGAGGCGGTCGGCTGGGTCGCGGCGCGCTGCGGCCCGATGGCCCTGTGCGGCGTGCTGGTCGCTCTGCTCCTCGTCCTGCGTCGCGATCGCTGGCGGTGGCTGGCGCCGCTCGCCGCCTTGCTCGGCCTCTGGTCCAAGGAGAGCGCCGTGGTGGCCTGGCCGCTCGCCCTGACGCTGCTCTGGGCCGAGGGGCGCAGCCCCAGGCAGTGCCTGCGTGACGCCGCCCCCCTGCTCGCGCTGGCGCCGGCCTACTTCGCCGCGCGGGTGGCTGTGCTCGGCACGCCGGGCGGCGGCTACGCGGGGCTGGACGTGACCCCCGGCATCGACCAGCTGAGCAGCCGGATCGAGACGGTGATCACGCTTTTCTCGCTGATGCGCTCCCAGGTCGTGGGGGGTGCCGGCCCGCTCTTCGCGCTGGCGGCTCTCGGGTTGCTGGCGGCGGGGCTGGTTCGGCAGAGGCCGCGACGCGCTCTGCTCTTCCTGCTGACCTGGGTCGCCGTCGCGCTGCTCCCCGTCGCCGCCTTCGTGGTCACCGCCGAGCACGCGGAGGTCCGCTTCCTGCACGAGTCCGGCTTCGCCCTCTGCGCGGCGCTGGCGGTGTCGGCCTCGAGCCTCGGGGGCAAGCGGGCGGTCGCCGGGCTCGCGCTGCTCCTGGCCCTCGGCCTCTTCCTGAACCTGGGGCCCCGACGGGCGGCGGTGCAGGAGGCGGCCACCGCCTTCGAACAGGTGCGGCAGCTCGCGGCGCAGCCCCACCGGGTGCCGTTGGTGCTCTTCGCCCTGCCGGACAGCCACGAGCACGCCTACATCGGCCGCAACGCCTTCCCCTCGGTGCTCCGACCGGAGCTCGGCGGGCCCGCCCTCGGCGGACCGGTCTCGGTGCGGCTCGACAGCGTGACCGGCCGCTGTGATCTGCTCCAGCTGCTCGACCGGACGGGACCGCCGCCTGCGGTGCGCACGCTGCGCTGGCAGAACGGGGTCTTCGCGCCGGCGCTGCCTGGCCCGGCGGACGCGCTCTGCCCGCCCGAAGCCCGCCGCTACTGAATCTTCCAGGCGTTCTCTTCGTCCCGGGGCAGGGGAAGCGTCATGTGCTCGGCGAGCACCTCCTCCTGGTGCATCTCCTTCACGGGCACCTCCTCGTGCGCGGGGCAGTCGGAGTAGCGAGCGGTGATGCGGCAGCCGAGGGCGAAGTCGGAGCTCTCCCGGTCGCCCACGTACAGGGACAGCGGGCCGCTGTGGCCCCGGACCTCCAGGAAGTGCCCCAGGGTCCAGTAGGCCTTCAGCATGTCGTTGTCGGCCTTGTTGCGTCCCACGACGAGCTTGTTTCCATCGGGCAGGCGGAACTGGCGACCCAGCTTGAGCACGAGCACGTCCTCGAAGGTCAGCTCGGCGCCGTTCTTGTGGTCGATGGTGTCGCGCAGCCGCTTGCCGTAGTTGCCGTCGGTGAGGAAGCAGCAGCCACCCGCCGGCTGGGGGTAGTCCAGCACCCCGAGGTCCTTCGCCAGCTGGATCTGCGCCTTTCGGCCGCGCCCGGTGATGTGCAGCAGCTGGTCTCGGTCGACCCAGCCCTTCTGCTCGGGGATGGTCTCCCAGAGGGCCGACTGGCAGAGCGGACGCACGACGAGGCCCTCGAGCCCGGTGTCCGCCTCGATGATCTTCATCTGGCGCTTCATCTGCGTCATGGGCCGTTGGCCGAGCACCTCGCCCGTGGCGATGAAGTGCGCGCCGTACTCCTCCAGCAGCTCGCGCTTCGCGTGGCCGAGCATGTGGATCCGGCAGTCGATGCAGGGGTTCACGGCGGAGCCCCAGCCGTAGGTGGGCTCGGTCAAGACCTTGAGGTAGCCCTCGCGCACATCCACGATCTCGACCGGGATCTCCAGGCCCGCCGCACCCACGATCGCCTCGTTCTGGTAGCGGCTCCCGTCCGGCCGGAGCTTGCCCGTCTTGCGCTTGTGGTCCGTGAGGCAGAAGCCCGTGAACATGTTCACGGCGATGACGTCGATGCCCTGGAGCTTCAACAGGAGCCCTGCGAGCGTGCTGTCGAGTCCACCCGAATACATGAGGATCGCTCGAACCTGGTTTCCGTCCTCGTCGAGGCGAGGTGGGATCCCGCTGTTCAAGCGTTCCTTGAGGGCTGGATGGATGGCGACGGTGTTGCTCACGGTGCGTCCTCGGGGCACCGGGAGGAGGTGCCTGGGGGGTGCTCTAGTGCGCGCTTCGTCGCGGGTCAAGGATGCGCGACACGGCCAGACGCGCCATGCTTCTCGGTCACCGCAGGCCAGCGCGCTCCGATCGGCCGGACGCGGGTCCGCCCTGACCGCCCCCTCGCTGAGCCCACCTCCCGGAGGTCCCGTGAAACCCAGCCTCTTCGCCGTCTGCCAGATGCGCACCACCGACGACCGCCCCCGCAACCTGAGCGTGGCGAGCGAACTGGTCCGCCGCGCCGCCGGGCACGGGGCCCAGGCGGTCTGCCTGCCGGAGATGTGGCCCTACATCGGCCGGGACAGGCAGATGCTGCCGGACGCGGAGTCCATCGACGGCCCGACCGTCACGGCCATGCAGGAGCTCGCCCAGGAGCTGGGGGTCTGGCTCTTCCCGGGCTCCTTCGCAGAGCGCTCGGCGGACCCCGGGCACGTGCACAACACCGCCACCGCCATCGACGGGGACGGAGTCGTGCGGGGCGTGTACCGCAAGCTCCACCTCTTCGACTCCGCGGTGCCTGGCGGCGCGACCTTCACCGAGAGCGACACCGTGGCGCCCGGTGACCGGGCGGTCGTCGTGGACACGCCCTTCGGCCGGGTCGGCTTGAGCATCTGCTACGACCTGCGCTTCCCCATGCTCTACCAGAGCCTGCGCGACGCCGGCGCCGACATCATCGTCCTGCCCTCGGCCTTCACCGCGCTCACGGGCAAGGAGCACTGGGAGCTGCTGGTGCGCGCGCGCGCAGTCGAGAACCAGGTCTACGTCGTCGCCGCCGAGCAGTGGGGGCAGCACAACGCCGCGCGACGCAGCCACGGGCACAGCATGATCGTGGACCCCTGGGGACACCTCGTCGCCCAGGCGAGCGAGGGGGAGGGCGTCGCCCTGGGGCTGGTGGATCCGGCCTTCCTGGCGCGCGTGCGCCTCCAGCTTCCCTGCCACGATCACAAGCGAGCCTTCGAGCCCCCCTCGATCCCTTGACATGGGCGCGGGGTCTCTCTATCTTCCGCCGGCTCGACGGGGCAGGCCCCCGTGATGACGGAGAAGACCATGGCCTCGCTTTCCAGCAAGACGAACCTCATCCGCAAGCGCAAGCACCGCAAGGCCGGCAGCAAGCGCAAGGCCGCCGTTGTCAAGAACGGCACCACCCCGAAGTTCGCGGTTCACAAGCAGACTTCCTGAGCGCCCGCAGGGTGCTCTAGCCGGCGCTAGACTCCCTCCCTTCGGAGGGACATTCATGAACGCCAGGCCATCCGGGCTCCCGCCCGTCATCCTCCTCGCCGAGGACGACGACGGCTTGCGGAGCATGCTCACGGGGTTGTTGCGCCGCAACTTCCCCGGGCACGACATCCACGCCCTCGAGAATGGCCTCGCCGCCGACGCGGAGGTGAAGCGGCTGATCGCCCAGGGCCGTGGAATCGCCATGGTGGTCTCCGATCTCGTCATGCCCGAGATGGACGGCCTGGAGCTCCTCGAGCGCTGCGCTGACCACAATCCGGACATCGTCCGGGTCATCCTGACCGGCCAGGGCGCCCTCGACTCGGCCATCCAGTCCCTGCGCATGGGCGTGGACGACTACGTCCAGAAGCCCTTCAACGAGCCCGAGCTCGTGCGCACGCTCACGCGCCACCTCGACAACAACGCCCTGCGCCGCGTGAACGCGGATCTGCGCAAGCGCCTGACCTTCACGAGCCGCTACGTGGGGCTGCTGGTCGAGGCCGTGCTCGTGCGCTTCGACCGCTACCTCGAAGACGTGCTGGACCTGCCTCAGGTCTCCAGCGAGCAGCGGCGCCGCGCCTTCCGCGCCCGGCGGGCTCTCGACCTCGTGGCGCGCGCCTACAACGTGCCCGAGGACGGTGCGGAGAGCACCTTCGAGGTCGTTCCGCTCATGGACATCGTCGACGGCGCCGTGCGCTCCACGCTGTCCGGACGGGAGCTCGAGGAGTCGCCCTTCACCATCCGGGCGCCGACGCCCGCGCCGACGCTGCACACCGACGCCTCCGCCGCGCGCATCGCGCTGACCCAGCTGCTCGACAACGCGCTCTTCGAGGGCCCGGGGCGCGCGACGGTCATGCTGCTGGGCGGTGGCCGCAACTGGCCCGAGGGGGTGCTGGCCGAGGACCTGCCTGTCGCCGTGCGTCAGAAGCTGACCCAGGGCCACATCGGCGTGTCCGTCACCAACACCGCCGCGCTGACGCGCGACGACGAGTCCTACATCCGCCGCGTGCTGAGCGGCGAGGTGCAGGAGGGCGACAAGTTCCGCGGCCTGGGCCTGCCCCTGGCGCAGCTCTACTCCGCCGTGCTGGGCGGGGAGCTCGTCCTGTCCTGGCAGCCGAAGCGCAGCGAGATCACCTTCACGCTGCTGCTGCCGGGTGGAACCGCCTAGACCGCCGAGTCGGTCTGGAGCTGGTCGAGTCGCGGGAAGAGGGGCGAAGGCCGCTCCAGGTCGCGCCCGCTGAGCCCACCCCACTGGGTCGCCACGTCGATCGTCGCGTCCAGCGGCGAGGCGGCGCCCAAGGCCGCGAGGCACTGCTTCGTCTTGCGGGGCATCACCGGGTGCAGCAAGAGCGCCGCGATGCGCACCGACTCCATCAAGCCGTAGAGGAAGTCCGCCAGCTCGTCGCGGCGCGCCTCGTCCTTGGCCATCTTCCAGGGCTCGCGCGCCTGCACCTGCTCGTTGCAGGTCGTGACGATGGTCCAGGCCGCCGCGCAGGCGTCGTGCAGCCGGTAGGTCGTGTAGGCCTCGGTGGCGTCCGCGACGGCCTTCGTGCAGAGCGCTGAGAGCAGGGCGTCCGGCTCACCGACCGGCGCGGGCACGCCGCCGAAGTACTTCGTGGCCATGCCGATGGAGCGGCTGAGCAGGTTGCCCAGGCCGTTGGCCAGGTGGGCGTTGTAGATCTCCTCGAAGCGCTCCCAGGTGAACTCCCCGTCGCGCCCGAAGGTGATCTGGCTGCACAGGTACCAGCGGATGGCGTCGGGGCCGTAGGTGTTCGCGATCGCGAGGGGGGAGAGGTCCCGCTCGCCCTGCGTGGTCGACTCATCGGACTTGCTGAGCTTGCGCGCGTCGCCGGTGAGCACCCAGCCGTGGGCGAAGATCGTCTTGGGCAGCTCGATGCCGGCCGCCATGAGCATCGCCGGCCAGATGATGCAGTGGAAGCGGGTGACGTCCTTGCCGAGCACGTGCAGCTCAGCCGGCCAGAAGCGCTCGAACATCGCGTCGTCGGTGCCGTAGCCCGCGCCCGTCAGGTAGTTGATCAGGGCGTCGAACCAGACGTAGATCACCGAATCGGGGCGGAAGGAGATGGGGATGCCCCAGCTCACGCTGCGCGTGGAGCGCGAGATGGACAGATCCATCAGCCCCGATTTGATCAGGCTGAGCACCTCGTTGCGGCGGTGCGCCGGCTGAACGAATTCGGGGTGCGCCTCGTAGTGCGCCAGCAGCCGCTCCTCGAAGGCCGACATCTTGAAGAAGAGGTTCGTCTCCTTCAGCCAGGTCATCTCGCGGTTCGGGTGGTCCGGACAGCGCTCGTCGACGAGGTCCTTGTCGGTCTTGTAGGCCTCGCAGCCCTCGCAGTACCAGCCTTCGTACTCGGCCTCGGCGAGCCACCCGTTGGCCTGGATCGCCTCGAGCAGGGCGGTGACCGTCGCCTTGTGATCGGCGTCGGTGGTGCGGATGAAGCGGTCGTAGCTGATGTCCAGCGCGTCCCAGGCCTCCTGGAAGGCCGGGACCAGGCGATCGGTGTAGGCCTGCGGGTCGAGCCCCTCCGCCGCGGCGGCCTTCTGCACCTTGATGCCGTGCTCGTCCGTGCCCGTGAGGAAGCGCACCTCGCGCCCGCACATGCGCTGCCATCGAGCGACGACGTCGGACGTGATGCGCTCGTAGGCGTGGCCCAGGTGGGGCGCGCCATTGACGTAGTCGATGGCCGTCGTCAGATAGAACGCTTGGCTCATTCGGGTCCCTTCTTCGGCCGCCGGCGGCGCCGGCGATTCCGGGGGCGTGGTGCCTTCTGCTCGGCGGGGGGCGCCGGGGCCGGGGCGGGCGGGGGCGGACGGCGGGACGGCATGGAGATGACCGGGGCCGCGGCAGGCGGCTCGAGGTCGGGGTCCGGCACGTCCTTGCCTTCATTTCCGGTCCACGCCGTGGCTGGGAGCACGTGGCGGCGCCGGTTCGAGTCGAGCAGGGTGAAGGTCAGGCGGAAAACGTCCAGCCCGATCACGCGGCCTTCCATGCCGTCGAGGGTCGTGGCGCGCTTCGAGATCCGGGGAAGCCACTGCTGCTGGGCCTTGTAGAAGTCGGTCTCGTAGGACAGGCAGCAGAGGGTGCGGCCGCAGACGCCGTTGGTCTTGTCGGAGACCAGGGCCATGCCCTGCTGCTTCGCGTGGCGGATGT
>JAJDAI010000829.1 GCA_029261955.1 Deltaproteobacteria bacterium
GATGCGTTCCACGCGGCACTCCAAGGCCACCGGCACCCCGAGCAGCCGCGGCACCGCCTGGAAGCTCCCGGGGCCGGTCTCCAAGCCCAGCAGCTGGGGGATGTGCTCGCCCGCGGGGTGATCCTTCGCGGTCTCGGAGACCTCCTCGTGCCGGGCGGCGGGCACCAGGTGGATGACGAGCGCGTCGTGGTGCAGCGCGTTCCGCACCGTGTCCTTCTGCACGAAGCTCCGCGCGCCACGGGGGCCCACCGGCTTGCTGCTGATGGCGAGGGAGACGATGGGCGGGCGCGAACAGACCCCGCTGAAGAACGAGAAGGGCGCCAGGTTCGGCACGCCCTCGGGCGAGAGCGTGCTGACCCAGGCGACGGGGCGCGGCACGACGCAGTCCGTGATCAGTTGATAGAGCTCGCGCCCCGATCGGCTGGCGGCGTCGACGATCACGGGCCCTCCTGCAGCGCTTGACCCAGCTCCTCGAGCAGGGCCTCCAGCGACTCGCGGCTGCACACCGCACCCGGCACGGTGGCCATCATCTCGATGCCGGTGGGCCCACCGATCAGGCCGAGAAACAGGGGCAGGCCGGGGCTGCCCGGCGGGATCATGAAGACGGCGCGGGCCGAGAAGCCGCCGCCGCTCAGGGCGGCCAGGTCCACGCGGCCGACGTTGGAGAGCGTCGCCGTGGTGCCGAAGCGCCCGGATTCCACCGCCTGCGCCGCCGCCTTGCGGCCCAGGCGCTCCATCCAGGCCACAGGCACCCAGCGGAGCGAGCGGGCGGCGAGCACGAAGTCGGCCTCCTCGTTTCGCTCCACGCGGCGGCCGATCTCGCCCTTGAGCGAGCGGAGCGGGTCGGCGACCCCGCGGTGGGAGTCGCCAGAGACCCGGATCAGGCCTGTGAGGTTCGCGTTGCTCACCAGCTCCGGCCGGTGGCGCCGCAGGTCCACCGGCACGTCGATCCGGCAGCGGGCCCCCGGATCCGTCCGGCGGACCAGCGCCAGGACGAGGCGGGGCAACATGCCGCGGGGGGAGGCCTGCACCGTGCGGCGAGCCCAGTGCAGCACGGCCTCGTCGGTGCCGGACAGCCCGGGCGCGGCGCAATCCGGAGCGGGCGCCGTCTCGCCGTGTCGGCCACGGCCCAGGGCGAGGTCCGCGTCCGTGGGTGGGCCGAAGGGGGCATGGAGCGGCGTCTCGCCCCGCAGCACGGCGAAGATGGCCTCCGCGAAGAGCACGGTGCCGCGGCCGTCCATGACCGCGTGCTTCGAGCGCACGACGATCCAGGTCTTCGGCCCGCGCAGCAGCAGGACCTCGCAGTGGCCGGCGCCCGGCTCCGGGGACTCCAGCAGGATCGGCGCGCCGCGGTCGCTGCGCCCGTCCCAGTCCGGCACCTCCGCCGCACGCACCGGGACCGGCAGCCCCGAGTCGACCCAGCGGCACCAGCCGAGCACGCCCTTGAGCCGCGCCCGGGTGTTGGGCTGGGCCTCGGCGGCCGTCTGCACGGCGCGCGTGAGCTCCTCGAGGGTGAGCGTGCCCTCCCCCTCCACGATCACCTGGTTCATGAAGGGAGGCCCGATGCGCGCCGCCGCGAGCCAGAGCCGCTCGACCCCGGAGACCGGCCGACTCACTTCAGGGGGACCCGGTGGGGGGAGGAGCGGCTGCCCGAGCGTGCGGTGTTCGTCGCCCGGTCGTGGTCCGCCTCGACCCAGTAGATGAGGTCTTCGCCGGCCTGCCCCTCGAAGCGAAGCCAGCCTTCCCAGCGCCCGCCGCTCTTGGCGCCCAGCACGGTCTCGCGGAAGGGGCCGCCCTCAGGCCCGCTGTAGAGCACGACGCGCGAGGAGCGCGGACCCTGCACCTTCACGGTCAGGAGGGTGCTGGCGCCGGCAGAGCCGCGGCGCACGGGGCGGTGCTCCACCGACAGGGTCACGGGGCCGGTGGGCTCGCGCACGACGGGGCGCGGCGTGGGCTTCGGCTCCCAGTTCTCCCGCTCGACCGGGGTGAGCTCGGCGGCGGTGGGCTCGGGGGAGGGCTCCTCCTCGGGCAGGAGCTCCTCGGGCGTCGGCGCGGGCGTGGGGGCCGGCGTCGGCGCAGGCGTGGGCTCCGGGGCCTGCGCGATCTGCGCGGGCGGAGGCTCGGGCAGCAGGACCAGGGCGAAGATCAGCAGCGCGAGCACCACGAAGATCACCGTCACCACGCGCATGAAGATCGAGCGGCGGCGCTGGTCGTCATCGGGCGGGGGGCGTCTGCGGGCGCTGCGCACGCCGCCGGGCCCAGCGGGCGGGCGGGGACCACCCCGGCCGGTCGGCATGCCTGGACCGGGACCGGGCGGCATGCCCGGGCCCCTGGGAGCCGGGCGCATCCCGGGCTGCGGCGGCATGCCCGCGCTCGACGGCATGGGGCGCATCGCCGCGTTGGACGCCATCGGGGGCATGCCCGCGCTCGACGGCATCGGGGGCATCGGGGGCATCGGGGGCATGCCCGCGCTCGACGCCCTCGGGGGCGGGACCGCGTTCGGGGCCGCGGGCCGGGGCGGAGCGGGCCGGGGCGCCGAGCGCATCGACCCGCTCGAGGCAGGCGCTACCTGGGCGCTCGCGGCCAGGGCCGCGGACACCGGCATGCCCGCGTGCGAACCGGGCGGGGCCCAGCCGGGCGAGGCCCCCGAGGTGCTGGCGGCCTGGCCCGCGGGCGTCGGCCCTTCGACCGTGTCCTCCTCCTCGTCCTCCAGCTCGAGCTCCTCCTCGCTCCCGCGGGGCGGGGCCGCGCGCAGCGGGCGGTCGGGCACGGGGATGGGCGGGGGCGCGGGCCGACCGGGCACCAGGGCCGTCTCGTCCTCCGTCGCGCCGGGGGGCAGCTGGGGCGGGGGCGGCGCCGGACGGGGAGCGGCAGGAGGTGCGGCCCGAGGGGGCGCGGCAGGAGGCGCAGGCCGCGGCGCAGCGCGAGGCGGCGCCGGCACCGGGGCCGCCCGCGGGGGCGCGGGCGCGGCAGGAGGCGCAGGCCGCGGCGCAGCGCGGGGCGGCGCCGGCACCGGAGGCGGGCGCAAGGCAACGCCAGGCACCACGGACGCAGCCCGCAACGGAGGCGGCGGGGGCACCGCAGGCGACGAACTCGCGGCGGGGTGGTCGGGCCGACGCGCAGGGCGACCGAGCGCCGCCGTGCGCGGGGAGGCATGCGCCGGTCCCGGCTGCGTGATGCTGCCCAGACCCACGCCGGCGAGCTCGGAGACCAGCCGACCCAGGCGCTGCCCCCGGGGGAGCGAGGCGCGGAGTTCGCGCATGACCGCCTCGGCCTCGGTGGCCGTCTGGAAGCGCTGCGCCGGGTCCGGCGCCAGCAGCCGCGCCGCCAGCGCGCCGAGCCCGGGCGCCGCCTCGTCCAGGCCGGGCATCAGGCCCTGCACGCCCCCGCTCCGGATCGCCGCGAGCCGCCCGGCTCCATCGGCCCCGGAGAAGGGCGGCACCGCCACCAGCGAGTAGGCGAGGATGCAGCCCAGATCGAAGAGATCGGCCCGGCCGTCGATGCGCTGCCCCGCCAGGGCCTCCGGGCTGCCCCAGCTGACGGGCTCGCCGGGTCCGGGGCGCGACGCGACCGCCGCGAGGCCCCAGCCCCGCGCCTTGACCACACCGTCCACCCCGACCATGACCCGCGAGGCCTTGAGGTCGCCGTGCACCACCGGCTGCGGCTGACCCGCCGCCACCAGCCCCTGCGCGTTCGCCAGGGCAGCGCAGAGCTGGATGCCCACGTCCAGGGCGTTGCGCG